>JABIVN010000359.1 GCA_018667205.1 Gammaproteobacteria bacterium
CGAAATCAATCCCTGCTACGTGTTCCATCCCTTAAATGCGTACGAGGAAGGCAACAAGATTGTAATCGACGTCTGCCGCATGGAAGACACCATGAAGCCCGGTTCAAGTTCACCCCCCATGCTGCACCGCTGGGTGATTGACCAGGACAAAGGCACTGTCACTGAAACCCAGCTTGATGATCGCGTGGTCGATTTCAGCCGGGTTTGCGATACCGTGGTTGGCCTGAAAAACCGCTACGGTTACACGGCCGCATTCTCTCCTGGGGGTCCTTTTGCTGAAGGCTTCGTCAAGTACGACCTTGAGAAAGGCAACTCACAGTTCCACGATCTGAACGGCGGCCAGGGCAGCGAACCCGTGTTCGTTAAAGATCCTGCTGGATCATCTGAAGACGACGGTTGGGTCCTTAGCTATGTTCACCAGCCTGTCACCAACACCAGTGAAATCGTGATCGTTGATTCGCGCTCGTTCGACAAGGAACCCATCGCCAGGATTCATATTCCGGTGCGTGTGCCCGCAGGTTTCCACGGCAATTGGGTTCCGGACGGCTATTAATCATGGCTGACAATGCTGAACAAGCAGAACTCTGGAATGGCCGATTGGGCAAGGCATGGGTCAATGTGGAAGATTACATTGACGGTATGATGGCGCCGTTATCAACCGTCGCCCTGGAGGCGGTTAACGCCAAACCCAGTGACCGTATTATCGATATTGGGTGCGGCTGCGGAACGACATCCTTTTCATTAGGCGCCACCGGCGCTGCTGTTTGGGGTGTCGATATTTCAACGGCGATGATCGATCGCGCCAATGAAAAGGATAACGCTGCCGGTAATGTTGCCTTTTCGGTGGGCGACGCAGCAAGTCAACAATACACCGCTGATCACACGGTGGTGTTTTCCCGGTTTGGGGTCATGTTCTTTGCTGATTCGGTCAAGGCGTTTGCCAATATCAGAAGTGCCCTGGTACCGGGTGGAAGGTTGGTGTTTCTTTGCTGGCAACCACCCGCCGCCAATCCCTGGTTGTCTATTGCCGGTGCTGCCTTGCAGCCTTTTCAGCCCGCCGATGCGCCGCCCCTGGACCCAGAAGCGCCTGGGCCTTTTCGGTTCGGCGTGCCGGAAGATACTCGGAAAGTGCTAAGCAGCGCAGGTTTCGCCAACATCGCCATGCAGCCGGTCGTAAAAGACCTTCACCTGGGTGACACCATTGATGAAGTGATGCGGTTCCAGAGCAACGTTGGCCCACTATCCGGTTTGCTTGAAACCCTTGATGAATCGCGGCATGCACAGGCCACCGCCGCCGTGCGGGATGCCTTTGCTGCAAAAGCAGACAGTAAGGGTATTAACCTTGAAGCAGCCACCTGGCTGGTGACCGCCACCAACGGTTAGTCCTCAATCGCGCCATAAATAATATTCTTGATCTGGCCACGGAAGTTAAACGTGGCCGATGGCATTAGCTGGGTCATGAAAATAACGTACATATCTTCAACAGGGTCTACCCAGAAGATTGTTGAAGCCGCGCCGCCCCAGTAGTAGTCACCGGTACCGACAGTGCCTGCCGCCACTTCATCAAGCGTTGACGCGAACCCAAGGCCAAAACCGACACCGTCATAGGCTGTTTCAGAAAAAGAGCCCATGGCAATAGAACCAAGATCTACGCCGTTTGGTAAATGATTGCGGTGCATGAGCTTTAAGGTTCGGTCCCCAATAATCCGCTGACCATCCCGTTGCCCGCCGCCCCGAAGCATTTCGCAGAACCGGCCGTAGTCCGCCGTTGTGCTGGCCAAGCCACCACCCCCCGAAGGAAACTTGTTTGGTTTTGAATAGTCACTCTTCATGGGATCATCAAGCAGCTTAAGCGTTTTGTCTGCTCGGCGCGCATAGTTAGCGGCAAACCGGCCCAGCTTGTCATCGGGTACCACGAAGGAAGTATCATTCATGCCAAGGGGGTCAAATATCCGCTCCTGCAGGAACTGCTCAAAGGGCATGCCCGACAGGAACTCCACCAGACAACCGCAAACATCGGTTGCCAGCGAGTAGCACCATTGCGTACCCGGGTCGTAACGCAGCGGTACTTTTGACAATTTTTCGGCGAAACTTTTAATCGTTTCGCCCGGATCACGATTAATACCGATCGTATCGTAGAACTTATCAACAGGGTGGTCCGATGGAAACAGGCCGGTGCCATAAGTCAGGCCCGCGGTATGTGAAAGCACGTGGCGCATCGTCATCGGCGACGCAGGCTCGCGAGTTTCCATGTCGTCGCCGTCACCTGCGACCCAGACCCGCTGACCTTTCCACGATGGAATAAAGCGCGACACCGGATCATTCAACTGAAACCGTCCTTCTTCGAACAGCATCATCAGGGCGATCGACGTAATGGGCTTGGTCATGGAGTAGATGCGAAAGATTGTGTCTTCCTGCACTGGCTTGTTGCGCTCTATGTCCATCTGCCCAAAGGATCTAAAATAAGCCGGTACGCCGTGCCGAGATACCATCACCTGACAACCCGATATCTTGCCCGGGTTGATGTAATTATCCATCAGATGACGGGTAATCGTTTCGAGCCTGTCCGGGTTTAGCCCGGCTTCCTTTGCATTTACGTCCATCGGTTCAACCTGTTTCGGTGTTTATTTGGCAGCCTAAAGAGGCTGCAGATGATTTAAACGACATTGCACCATTAAAACACAACGCCAGAACACTGGCTTTCCCTACTACTGCAACGATGTGAGCGTATCAAACCGATATAAATAGCTGTCTGTATCGACACCGGGCCCTTAACCTGACACCCTGCGCATCTGTCCTTTCCTATTCGTCATCACCTGTCTATGCCACTAGCGTCACAATGAAACGTATTAGCCCCCGGATAATGCTTACAGGGCTGTTTACCGCAATCGTGCTGACCCTGATTTGGCTTGCGTTTGCTGCCCGCGTCTACATTGTCGAGACCACCATTTCACTATTAATGGATCGCAAGGTCACGATTGATAACGTCCTCGATATCGAATTAGGTCGTTTGTCAGGTGTCACTCTGCAGGGTGTTCATATGGGCCATTCAGACCCGCGCCTTCAGGCTGAGTCTGCTGCTATCGAGACTATGCCCATCGAGGCTCTTTCTATCGGGTCTATCTCTATCCAGATAAACATCAGTGACTGGCTTTTCGCTAACAAGATTAACCTAACCCAACTGGTGCTCAGCAACGCTGACCTTCAAATCAAGTCCGCCAACCAAGCTAACGCAGCCTCGGGAAACCCTGTTATCCCGCTGCAGTTTTCTGTTAACAATGTAACGATTAGCTATGCCGACGAGGATCAGCATTGGCGCGCGCACATTGTTTCGTGCACCGGTAACAGACACTCAAATAGCAGTAACGCCAACCTGAACTGCACCGGTGAACTCGACAACGAGTCTTTCCGCGTGGTCGGAACCTATGGCTTGCCGGATGAATTAGGCACCAAGGAACCCCTTGATATTAAGGCAGATTGGGGCAATTTCGCACTAACCGCCAAGGGCAAACTCGACTCCCTGCTTAACCTAGAGGGCGCCACCTTAGACCTAACGCTAGCCTCTAACGATGCTTACCCCCTGTTAAACCTGTTAGGTGCCCACAAGGTCAAGGACCGCAAGATCACGGTCAACGCCCGAATTGAAAACCACCCTGGCAACGACAGCTCTGAATTCAACATAGACGGCCTTGTCGCGGGGCTCAACGTCCAGATGCAGGGCACAACGCAAAATCTTCAGACGCTTGATTCAGTCGCCGCCAGCTTTCGTATTAAGGGTCCTTCACTGCAAGACGCCGGGGCAATATTCAACGACCTCCGCCTGGCACCCAAACCCTTTCTAGCGTCAGGCCAGTTTTTACTCAACGGCCCTAGACTGGAGATACCAGAGCTGAACTTAGAGCTCCAGCAAGGGACACTAACAATTTCCGCTACGCTTCCAGAACTGCCCAGCACCAAGGACCTTCAATTACGAGTGGAGGGCAAACAATTTAAGCCCAACTTTCTTGAGACCATCACCGCAAGTTGTGATCTAACAACCGAACCGCTCGACCTTATCGCCGAAATAAAGCCGTTGGGTGACATTCAGAAAGTTTTCATTGAGACCACAAACTCAACATTGCAGCTCAATGCAACCGGTACCATAGAAGTCTCGTCGAGTGATATTAACCTGCAGGCTTCCGCTCAGGGCACAACTATGGCGGCCCTTGGGCACTGCTTAGACATCAGGTTGCCGGACCTTCCTGTCAGCGCCGCTGCCAACCTTACATGGAAAGGGAATGTCATCACGCTCCGCGAAATACACATAGATTCAACCGTTATCGGCATCAACGGGCAGGCCGATATTAACCTGTCACCTGAAATCACCTTTAGCACAACCTTAGGCGCAAAGGTTCCAAACGCGCGTCGTCTGATTAATGGCCTGTTGGAAAACCCGGGGGCCGTCAGGGCTTTTCCGTTTGAGTCTTCGCTGTCGATAGATGGCTCTGAAAACAGGCTTAGGCTAAAACACTTCAAGTTCAACGCCGGCGAACATACCGGCCACGCCAGTGGCATTATCGGTGAAATGTCAACGCTGCAGGGCCTTGATCTTGAATTAACATTCAACGGCACCGATCTGCAATATCTGTTTGAAGACGCGCAACGCAAGACCCAGGAGGTGCTACCCTATTCACTTAGCACCAGGCTCAAAAACCAGCGGAGTACCTGGTTAATTGACGAACTGGATGCAACAGTCGCAGATTCCACGGTAAGTTTTTCAGCCCGTATCACCGATGCACCGCAATATGTTGGCTCAGCACTGCAGCTTCGCGCTGATGGTAAAAACATAGAAAATTTGATCGGACACTGGGCAGCATACCCACTACCGCCGTTACCCTATGCCATCGCCGTGGATGCGGAATTCGCCAAAGAGCACGTGCACTTCAAGAACCTTGACGCGACCGTTGGAGAACATCAGCTCACGGGCAATTTGTTCGTGGACAAGCCACCCAATTACAGTAAAACCAGCGGTAATATTGTACTAAACGGCCCCAGCATCAATGAGCTTGTAGGCTTTTTCGGTGTAGAGCACGCGTTTCTAGAGCGCAGTTACCTGGGATCATTCGAGCTTGAGGGCAACCTAAAGGCACTGGTGATGCGCGACCTAGCAATAACGATCGGTGAATCTGACCTGACTGGGCAGGGTACGTTGCAAAACACCCAGCCACCGACCTTCGAACTGGATCTCAAATCCAGAGCACTGTACCTGCCATTGTTTGCCCCGGGTCTCCTTGCCGAAGAAACGACAGACGCACCCGCGTCAAACGAGGCCTCTATTTTTTCATCAACCGTTCTACCAGCTGGCTGGCTCAATATGGCGGAAGGCAACTTGAAGTACAAAGCCGACAGCGTCTGGACTTCCGCCGATTACACCACTAGCTTCGACATGGAACTAGCACTTCTAGCGGGTGAACTTAAAACCAATGGCTTCAAATGGGACGGGGCAAATTCCGCCGGGCAGCTCGATTTGACGGTAAATAGAACGCAAGAGCAGTTAAGTATCGGGTTAGACGTAACCAGCTCTCGCCTACCGATCATGTGGTTGTTTTCGGGCGAGACAATGCTGTCTGATGACACTTTTTTTCAGGCCAATTTTGATAGTCAAGGTGCCAGTGTGAAATCACTGGTGGGTAATCTGAACGGCGCAATCATGTTCAAAGGTGGCCCGGGAAGGATAGCAGGAAGATCGCTGGACATCCTATTCGGCGACTTTCTTCAAACAGTGTCACGCAAACTTTCCCCCAGACAAACCGAAAGAACCACCAACGTGGCATGCTCCGGGGGCGGGATTATGTTCCAAAACGGTCTGGGAACGCTAAAACCAGGCCTTGTCATGCGCACCACGAAGGTAGATCTATTCGCCAACGGGACTGTGGATCTAAAAACAGAAACAGCTGACCTGAGGCTGATGACAACGCCTAGAACCGGTATCGGAATTAGTCCTGCTAGTGTGCTCGCGCCACGCCTTACCGTAAAAGGCAGTCTGGCGAATCCAAACTTTTCCGTCGACTCAAGGAGCAGCGCGCTATCGACTTATACCGCTTTTATTTCCGGTGGCGCATCGGTGGTTGCGAGGGGTTTATGGGACAGAGTCACCCGTAACTCAGACCCCTGCGACAACCTATACAAACTGGCAATAGGCACGCTAAGACCCGACCAGGCCCCGCCTAAATAGCGCTATCCGCTAACCTACGGCCGCCGCTAGGTTCCGCCCGTCACAAAAAGACATTGGCCCGTGACCCAACTGGAGGCAGGCGACGCCATAAACACGACGGCATGACCAATATCATCCGGCGTTCCCAGCCTGGCCAGCGGTACACCAATAATTTTTTCAACGGCCGCACCTTCAGGAAAGTTAGTTGATTCGTTGAAATTTTTCGTGGGAACAGGCCCTGGGGCCACCGCATTCACCCTGATTTTGGGGGCAAGCTCCAATGCAAAGGTCTGCGTCAGGCTGTTAACAGCCGCTTTGGACGCACCATAGGGACCGTTCTTCACACTGCCTTGGGATTTCGCAGAACTGGAGGAAATATTAATAATAGCCCCCTCATCCATATTGTTGGCAGCAACCTGGCAGGCAATAAACACCGCCTTAAGGTTCAGGTCTAACTGAGCGTCCCAGCGATCTTCTGGCGTCTTAGTCAGGTACCGCGGTGTTGCATCTGGCAAACCCCCTGCATTGTTAACCCAGACATCAATGCCACCCCCGGCAACTGCCTGGGCAGCAAGATCTTCAAGCTCTACCGTCTTCGTCACATCGACAACGACCTTGGTGACCTGCCGACCAAGCGCTTCAATTTCAATGGCCAGGCTGTCAAGGTCTTCTTGGGTCCTCGAGCTGATCACAAGGTCTGCGCCCGCTCTTGCCAGCTGCAAAGAAATACCGCGACCAATACCTTTACCTGCGCCAGTCACTACCGCGCGTTTACCATCCAACCTAAACGGATCCGACATTTTTAACCCTCAATTCGATCAATAGAAAAGACTAGAATACTGGCATGCCGACATAAACGGAACACCAGATTCGGCATCGCTCGATCAATCTGAAGCCCCTTGCTGTCACACAGCTGAATTCCGCTGATGCGCCACCCAATGGTTCTACGCGGTTCGCACTTCGGATACCCGGTATACGAACGTCGGAGCAGTTAAACAACAACTTTATAAAGGGGCTTAGCGAAAACGGGTTGAGCTTTACAAGTTAATTATCCGCTTTACAGAACCGCTGGCTTACTCAGCCTCTCCCGATACGTTAGAAAAGCCAACCAAGGCCCGCCTTAACGCCGAAAAAAACGTTACTATCACGGACCTCATTTGTCACTGCGCCGTAAACCCACCATCCACACTTAGCACGGAACCCTGGCACAAGCTGGAGTCAGCTGAGGCAAAAAAGAAAATTGCACCGGCCACTTCTTCCGCTTTACCCATTCGTCCGATTGGCATGGTACCGGTCAGCATTTCCTTCGCTTCACTTTTGTCCGGCATAAGATCGGTCCACCTTTCCATCATGCCGGTATCAATGACCCCAGGACAAACACAGTTGATTCTGACCCCGGTGTTGGCCAATTCAATGGCCATGTCCCTGGTAAAAACCACCAGTCCACCTTTAGCGCTGCCGTAAGCGGTTGAAAGCGGGAATCCAACCAGCCCATTTAGCGACGAAATATTGATAACGCTACCCGAACCCCGCTCAACCATAGGTGGTACAAAATGTTTGCAGACCAACCATGGACCCTTCAGGTCTGTATCCAGCACTCGATCCCATTCGTCGACCGTTGTTTCATCGTAGGCGCGGTTCAGTTCCGAGCCCGCATTGTTAACAAGGACATCAATATGATCCCATCTTTTATAGGCCGCTTCTGACGCCGCCTTAACTTCTTGTTCAAGGCGAACGTCGCACTTAACGGCAGATACTGCTTCGCCAAGTTCTTTCGCCAGCGCATTTGCCGCGTCAAGATTGATGTCAGCGATTAATACTTCTGCTCCCTCCTCGACGAAGCGGCGAGCGGTTGCGGCGCCTATGCCGCTGGAGCCGCCGGTGATGACACAATTCAGACCTTTTAAACGCATTGATTAATTCTCCTTAAATAAAGCCGTAATCGTAGCACTACCGGCGGTGATTTCTTGTTAAATGATCGCGAGCATGAGATTCCTCCACTCCGCTTCGCCGGGTCGGAATGACGGCGGGGTACCGGACCGCCTCGGCTACGGTCGGAATGACAGTGGAAAACCGGCCACTTCGGGTTCGGCCGGAATGATGGTGGCACGGGCGGAAATAGCCTATATTGTCAGGATGAATAGAGACTACGACGTGATAGTGATTGGTTCAGGTGCCGCAGGTTTAGCTGCTGCTGTCGCTGCCGCAGATGAAGGTGCCAGCGTTTTGATTGTCGAGGGTGACAAACAAGTGGGTGGTTCGTCACGGCTTAGCGGCGGGCATTTTTATGCTGCCGGCACCTCAGTCCAGGTAGAGGCTGGCGTTATTGGCGATACGCCAGACGCCATGTTTGAACATTACATGACACTCAACCAATGGCTGGTTGATCCTGCCGTGGTTCGTCGATACTGCGACCAAAGTGCGCCTACCTTCGAGTGGGTAAAGAACCTTGGCGTCAAATTTTCCAAGGAAGGTGTTTATCCCTCCGGTGTTGGTTCAACGCCGCGTGGCCACCAACCGGAAGGTGGCGGCGAACAAGTAGTCAACATCCTGGATGGCCACCGCAGTCACAAGGATGTCGACATCGTTTTGAATTCACGCGTTAGCGCCCTGTTAACCGACGAAGACGGTCGCGTAAATGGCATCAGCATTGGCGATGACCAGGCCACTTGCGGCGCTGTCATCATGGCAACCGGCGGGTTTGGTGCCAACCCGGAGATGATTGAAAAGTACTACCCACAAGCCTCAGCCACCGGAGACTGGCGCTGGTATATCGGCACCGAGGGCGCCCAGGGCGACGGCATTACACTCGGAGAATCTGTCGGTGCAGCTGTCGACGGGCATGATCGCGGGCTGTTACTGGTGACGCCTGGTTTCGGCCGGGACCTTGAGGTTCTGCTGCCAGGCTGGCTAATTCTAGTCAACAAAGAGGGCCGTCGTTTTACCGACGAGTCTGCACCCTACACGGTGCTTGGTGGGCTGATCCAGAACGAGGGCGGTCACGCGTTTGCGGTGTTTGATGAGACGGCTCGCACGGCTGCGAAGCCTAGCCCGATTTCACAGGCTAACTGGGTGAGTGACGTGCTTCACCAAAAAGCAGAGGAAGGCCGCATCTACCGCGAAGAGACGTTGGAGGACCTGGCCGCAGCGATGCAGGTTGATGTTGGCGGATTACTGGGCACTATCGAAAGATATAACAATGATGTTGTTTCTGGTGCAGACACTGCTTTCTTTAAGGCTAACGGACTGCAATCCGTGACCCGCGCCCCTTTCTATGGCGTTGAGATTAGGCCTGCCATTGTTTGCTGGACAGGCACTGGCGTGCGCGTCAGCGCAGATACAGCCGTGATGAACAAGCAGGAAAAAGCAATACCCGGGCTTTACGCCGCGGGTGAAACAATCGGCAACCTGCACGGGGATAGATACATCGGCGGTGGCGGATCCTTCGGACCCTGTCTCGTTTTCGGAAAAATCGCGGGTGAAAATGCTGCCCGCTATGCGCGCGCGTTGAACGGCTAAGCGCTAGGAACAACGGTCTTTCCCCCGCAATTAAAACTAACGTTTTTAGTTAGTCGCAAAAATTAATTTCGCTTTTATGGTTGCGTTAGCGGATTTACAAGAGTAGTTTCTACGATTCCGGCATTGAGTTTATCTCAGCAGTAGTCGGCGATCTTCCACAGGAGATGGCCATGCTTGCGAGTGTAGTCAATCGCTGTAGCCCGTTAGCAGTCCTGCTATGCGATTTTGTTCGGGGTGAGTTATGACTGAGTCATCTCTCTGGCCCCTGGTTATATATTTCGTCTCGATTCTTGCTTTAGTCGGCATCATTTTAGTGTTGTCTGCATTGCTCGGCGAGCGTTCTCCTATGGAACGCGCCAGGGCAGAGCCATTTGAAGCGGGCGTTGTGCACATTGGTTCTGCCCAGATGCCCCTTTCAGTAGAGTTCTATCTGGTCGCTATATTCTTTGTAATCTTTGACCTGGAAACGGTGTTCATCTTTGCTTGGGCTGTCGCATTTTATGAACTTGGTGTATTCGGGTTCCTGGCCATCTCTGTTTTTATTCTCATTCTTGTCGTCGCACTGATCTACGAATGGAAATCCGGCGCTCTTGACTGGGGAATCAAAACCCGCAAAGCACTACCTGCCGGGTTCACGCTTCAAAAGCTGGAGAACTGAGCATGGAATGGAGCCTAACCCA
>JABIVN010000360.1 GCA_018667205.1 Gammaproteobacteria bacterium
ACACCCACAATACTAGTGTCGGGCGATGACGCCAATCCGATCATCAGCGGGAACTGATTACTAATAATCAGGATGGCTGCGGCTGTAATAAAACCCGTAACAACCGCATGGCTTAGAAATGAGATGACTGATCCAAAGTTAACAATCCGAAGTACGATCAGGACGATTCCGGTCACGACACACAACTGGACTACCGTTTCCGTATAGTCGACGGTGCCGGGGTTTGCATAGGCAGAGGCGGCTTCAAGCGTCATCATGCCTATGATCGCCGTCGGGCCAACGGCCAGTGCTCTCGAAGAACCAAAAATTGCATAGCCAAGCAAAGACATCATCGCCGCATACAAGCCAGCCTCGGCGGGCATGCCTGCAAGAAAAGCATACGCGATCACCTGCGGGACTGTGATAAAAAGCACCACGGTCCCGGCCACCAGGTCAGCTCTAAAACAACTGAGTGAATACTTTGGCCCCCAGGTCATCACCGGAAATATGAGTTCAAGTAATTTGTTCATAGCTAAATAGTCACGTCCCTCTGTTCGAGATTTTTAAAATATGGTCAGCTATCTCGCGGAGACATCTCGCTTGCAATGCTCCCCCGTCTTCAACCTTAACATGCAGTGCCTTTCCGCTTCGACAACCTAATGCCAAGCTACCGAATGCCCTAACCATTGGCAGGCACCAGATGATGACCAAACCTGGTCGATCAATTTGAAGGGAATAACTTGGTATTACCAGCATAGGCGTTGATCGACAGCATCTGACGAGGCCTAGAGCACCGCGTACCCACCGAACCGACTCAGATATCTGGAGAGCAGTCACTGCCATTTGAGGCGTAAAATCTGCGCAAGCTTAACGCGGCCTGAAAAAACTAGGTTGACCCTGGATAGCCCCCCCTCTATGATCCCCCGCCTTAGATCAGGTGCCTTGGCTGTCTTGTGACAGCCAAAGTGAAACGTGAAGCCAGTTAAAATCTGGCGCTGCCCCCGCAACGGTAAGCGAGAGACTATTTCATTCAGCCACTGTGCATTAGTTACAGCATGGGAAGGCGAAATAGGCGCTAAAGACTCGCAAGCCCGGAGACCGGCCTAATCTATCAAGTAAATTCCCGCGGCGGGCGGAATGCTATGTGCTATTTCCCCCGTAGCGGATAATTATTATCGCTAACTCACTCGGGTGCGAGTGTGGGAAAAGACAATGCAATCACCAGTACTCCATGCACGATGCATGGCACTTTTTATCTCTTTCGTTTCAAGCCAGGTAATGGCGCAACCAGTTTCCGAAGCAATGGAAGTCATCACGGTTTCTGCAACACCGATTAACATTAACGATGCTGGCAGTTCTGTCAGTGTGATCTCTAGACAGAATATACTCGATCGCAATGCCGGGTCCGTGCAGGACCTTTTAAGAGAGATTCCAGGTTTTTCGGTGAACCAACAAGGCTCTCATGGGGCCGTCACCCAAGTCAGGATTCGGGGCGCAGAGGCCAACCAAGTCCTCGTGCTAATTAACGGTATCGAGGTCAACGACCTGGCGCAGGGTAGCGAATTCGATTTCAGCCAGATCTCTACGAATGACATCGAGCGTATCGAAATTGTACGTGGGCCGCAAAGTGCATTGTGGGGCAGTGACGCGATGGCAGGGGTCATTCATATCATCACCATGCCAAACACCGATGACAGCTCCTTTGATGCCAGCTTAGAAACGGGTTCATTTTCCACCCAAAGAGCAACCTTCTCGGCGAACCTCGGCTCTTCTCGCCATCAAACAAAACTTTCTGTTGATTATCTGGATTCCGACGGCACCAATATCGCACGAAATGGTAACGAGGATGACGGCCTTGAAAACCTAACGGTTAGCCTGGCTGGGCGTTACGCTGCCTCTGACAATTTGAGCCTGTCTTACACTATTCGCCATACCGATAAGACCAGCGAGTTCGATGCCATTGATTTCTTCACGACAGGTCTGCCGGTCGATGCGGACTATGAAACAGACTCAACTTACCTGTATTCAGGCGTTTCAATCACCCAAATTGTTAGCGATAGCATTGATCATTCACTGAAGGCTTCGCGAACTGATACCGACAATAAAACCTCCGCAAGCAATCCTGATAAAGACGAGACTAGTGGCGTTCGGGACACTTTCAGGTATCAGTTTAATTATCTTGACGGAGCCAATCATTTATCGCTACGAGTTGAACACGAAACCGAAGAATACAAGCAGCGTGGTACTAGTTCATTTTTTGGGGACCCCAACCAGAACTTAGATGCAAAAACCGACAGCTTTGCGGCTGAGTATCGCTATGTCGGCGAGAGGTTCAACTACTCTTTGAGTGGTCGACACGACAAAAATTCCGAATTTGACGACTCGAACTCCTGGAGGATGACCGGCAATTTCAAACTGTCTCAGGCAACCCTATTTGCATCAGTCGGTGAAAGTATCAAAAACCCGACCTTCACGGAACGCTTCGGATTCTTTACCAATTTTATCGGCAACCCTGACCTCGAACCGGAGGAGTCACTGCACTGGGAAATAGGTGCTCGTACTTCGCTGTTAAATGACAAGCTAGAGCTTGCAGCAACCTACTTTAACGCAGATCTAGAAAACGAGATCAACGGTTTCGTTTTCGATGCTGGAACAGGAGGCTTCACCTCTGGAAATATCGATGGCGAGTCTGAGCGAAAAGGCGTGGAACTGGAGTTACGCTATGCGCAGTCTGAACAGTTCGACCTCAAGGCAACTTATACCTACCTTGACGCCACCCAGCAGGACTTTAAC
>JABIVN010000361.1 GCA_018667205.1 Gammaproteobacteria bacterium
CATTGTTCGACAGGCATCCAAGGTATCCTGCCTTGTAGAGGTCACGACCAATGAAGTCGAACGCGAATCGAGCAGATTCCTGCAGTCTGGACTGGCCTATCATGACGTTGTAAGTGTCTGAGTTGGCGCTGAATAACTGCACAACCCCGGCAGTAATAACTGACCCAATGGTTAACGAGATCATCAGTTCGACAAGAGATAAACCTTTCTGTAATGAGCGGAGCATCAGTCCATCCTCGTCCGGAGTGTTACGCTGCTGTAGGTCTGTCCCTTGGTATCGTCAACCCATCTCACAATGACACACGTTTCCCCCGTTTCAACCGCGCAAAGCGCATCATCATCGTCATTCACGATGGCGCCCTGCCCTCCCGGTAGTGATCCTGTAACCGCCAGGGTGGCGCAACTTGAGTAGGGTTCGTTAAGCGCATCCAAATGATTAATCGAGCATCTCCACAACGCGATGTCATAGTCTTTCATCTGCAAGACGGTACATTCTTCTTGCACACAATCTGCCGTCGACGGGGGCACATCGGAAAAACCAACCCCGGCATAATTCTGGAGAGGATTCGCCCGCATTCGGTCAAGTATGTCACCGCCAAGCAAGAGTGCGTCCGCACGGAACAATGAGTTCCTATTCTGTTGCAAGCTAAGCATCTGCAATCCTGCAACACCAAGAATGCCCACTGAGAGGATGACAACCGAAACCAACACCTCGACCAGAGAGAAGCCTTTTTGTCGTTGTCGGGAAAGTAAACGCGTTTTCATATCAGCAACTCGGCTGCACTGATGGGGTCGGGTCGCCGGGCTCTGCTTTTCGCCAGACTTTTGGTCTACCCATCATATTTATGGCAATACGACGGCCGAGTTGCCCCTGCAGGCACAAATCCAAATACCGAAACTGGCCGTCCTCATTCAACCCGCCCAAACTGTTAAACGCTATGGAGGTACGGGGAGATTCCCAGTTCCCTGCGTTTTTGGCACTACCGACATCCACACCAGCAAGGGTCCCTGCTCCCTGTAAAGCTGGGAAGCGCTTGAGGACTTGGGTTGGGCTGCCGCAGTCTCCTGGGGAGCCAATAACGATACAGTATCCTGCCCCGAACTCATTGCCGACAATACCGCCTGCAGCCTGCAGGCTGACAACTTTACCCAATCTACTTGCTTCGGACCTGGCCAGGCTGATCGCCATCGACAAATCGTTGGCTTGGGTCGCTAAACGATTCCTTTCCAGCATGCCTTGAAAACTGGGCACGGCAATAGACATGCCGATGCCGATAATCACGATAACGAACAACATCTCTATTATAGTGAAGCCGTTGAAACGCCTCATACAACTTCCATAAACCAGTACCCGTTACATTAGCCCTGAAGGGATCCTATAGAATTGTGAGGAATTCGGCGTCAGGCCCCGATAAGCGGGAACAATCGGGCGACCGGTGGTCCGCGAACTAATCGACGGTTTCCGTTCCGTCTGAGCTAAACGTGTAACACTTCCCATCGCAGCTACCACTGACAGGAGTCGCCTTGATCGTATATGTCTGATCAAGCGGAATAGGCGTTACCGCCAGCGTATATTGCCTTGCCGCCTGTGTACCACTGGAAGGGGACCAGAGCGTGCATCGCGCTTCGCCCCCCTGATAAGTGAATCCATTACTGTAGAAGCGCTCAAGTGCCATGCCGCAGGACTTCACGTCAGCTTGAGCCTGCCCATGATAGGTGTCCTGTATGTAGCCCTGGTAACTGGGATAAGCAATTGAACTGACCACACCCACTATTGCCAGCGCAATCATTAGCTCAACAAGGGAAAATCCTTTCACATTCACTCCAACCATTACATTCGCACGATCTCAGCAGAGATCTGCTCAACCTGTTTGATCTGGACGGTAAACAACAGGTCCTGACCGGCAAGTGGATGGTTAAAATCCACTTCAACTAAATCATCGAACAGCCGATTAACGACGCCGGGTCGTTCACCACCTTCACCATCTGCAAAAGAAACCACCAAGCCTTCTACCAGGTCCTGTGAGACCTCAAAAAGCTTCCTTTTCATCATGTGGACATTTTCCTCGTTCGGAAGGCCGAACCCCTGCTCCGCGGCAATTGGCAGTTCCGCCGACTCCCCAGCCTTCATGCCATATATCGCTGATTCAAACCCCGGCAGCAAACTGCCATCACCCACTTCAAAGGTCGCTGGTTCATCACCGGTAGAGTCAATGACATCGCCTGCGGAAAGCGCGAGCTTAAAGATCAGGGTAACCCTGGTTCCGGGTCCAACAGGGACATTATTCATTTGTTTGCTTCCTTCTTACCTTGCTTGAACATATCAATAATTAACAATCCTGCACCTAGGCTTATGGCCGTATCCGCAATATTAAAGGCTGGAAAGTAATAAACTTCGTAATGAAAAACCAAAAAATCGACGACATAGCCCTGAAGTGCTCTGTCAACAAGATTACCCAAGGCGCCACCCAGAATAAACGCCAGCGCATATGCCAGCAGTCGCTGTTCTCTGTGGATACGAAATAACCACCCACCAATAAATAGGCTTACCACTAGAGACACCGCCACAAGGAAGCCTCTTTGCCAGCCACCGGCGTCCGCCAGGAAGCTAAACGCTGCACCGGTGTTATGCAAGACGGTGAGTTTAAAAAACGGCAGGATCTCAATGGACTGGCAGTAACCAGGGACACATAACGGCAGAAGCGCCGCCATATAGTTCTTAGTCACCTGATCCAGGACCAGAAATACTGCACTGATACCAAAAAAATACCACACCATTATGCGCCCCTGAAGAAGGTCTTAGCATCTTCGATATCACTCTTAATAGCAGCTTTTAAAGCCCCTATACCTGCGAATTTCTTCTCGTCCCGAATCTTCTGTCGGAAGACCACCTTTGCCGTCTTGCCATAGATATCATCAGCAAAATCGAACAGGTGTACCTCCAGAATAGGTTTTAAGGTGTGGTCATCAATGGTTGGGCGAACGCCCACATTTGCAACCCCCGGAAATGCATGACCGTCAAATAACATTTCAACCGCAAAAACCCCGGTGATCGGCGCAACATAACGATTTAACTGAATGTTAGCGGTAGGAACACCCAGCGTTCTTCCGATCTGGCGACCATAAATGACTTTGCCTGAAATAGAGTAAGCATAACCAAGCAAACTCTCTGCCAGCTCAAAATCACCCTTGGCAAGGCATTCCCTGATACGGGTGCTGCTGACCCGTTCATTGTCATGAGAGATCGTA
>JABIVN010000362.1 GCA_018667205.1 Gammaproteobacteria bacterium
GTTCAGCGGCGCTAAATTTGATCGTGTCAGGGATCGTCGCTAGCAAAAAGTTAGCCTGACTGTCAGCACAATAAATACCCAGTACCTGGAGTTCTGCCCTTAGCCTGTCGCGCTCAAGGATCACTTTTTTTGCGTTTGCACGCACATGATCCTGGTCTGCGATCGCCGCCTCCGCGACCCGCTGACTGATCAAATCAAGGTTATAGCTGTCTCTTGTTTTGTGCAGCATGGGGGCTATCAATGATTGATCAGCGAGTCCGTATCCAAATCGGAGTCCGGCGAGCGAGTATCCCTTACTGAGCGTACGCAGAATTATCAGGTTGTCGTGCTCTTTGACTAACTCGGCGGTTTGATAATGATGGTCTACAAAGTCGATATAAGCCTCATCCAACAAAAGAATAGAATTAAGCTTGGATGCAAGTTTGGAAATCTGGTCGATCGGCATTAGAGCGCCGGTAGGTGCATGCGGGTTCACTAGAAATGTCAATTTCACCTTTTGGTCGTTCATGCTTTGCGCGAACTCCTCAGGCAGTGTCCAGTCAGCCAAGAGAGGCGCGTTAACGATGGGGCAATCCTGAATCTGTGCTAAAACAGAATACAGAGAATACGTAGGGTCGGTCATGCCGATTTTTTCACCCGGGTCGACAAAGGTAGTGATCACAAGTCTCAAAAGTTCATCGCCGCCTCGGGTAGCGATAACGTTTTTTAGGTCCAGGCCATGCAGTTCTGCCGCCAGCTGGCGAAATTTTTGTGCGGTTGCCGGTGGGTAGCGTCTGAGTGACTCGGGCTTAATCTGGCTTAATACGTTACTCACCTGTGGTGAAGGTGGGTAGGGATTTTCATTGGTGTTTAGCTTGATGGTTAGCTCATTATCCGGCTGCTCACCGCTGGCATAGCCTGCCATCCGACGGATATTCTCTCGTTCAAAATTCATTCTATTAACCGTTATTAGCTGTCAAAAGGTTGGTAGCTGATGTCTAAAATAAAGAGCTCGGCATTGCCGGCTGGGAGTTTCACTAAGACCGTCGATGTCTTTTTTTTGCCGATTAGACCTTTCGCCATGGGTGAATTGAGGCTGATCCAGCCAAGCTTTGTGTCCAGTTCGTCTGCGCCAACGATGCGGAGTTCTGAGATTTCACCGTGTTCATTTTCGAGTCTGACCCATGCGCCGAAATAGACGGTGTCCTGATTGTCAGGTACGCGATCCACTATTTCCAGATTGTCGAGTCTTTTCGTCAGGTAGCGGATTCTTTTATCGATTTCACGAAGCCGCTTTTTGCCGTAAATGTAGTCGGCATTTTCGCTTCGGTCGCCAAGCGCAGCTGCCGCACTTACTTGCCTTGTTACCTCGGGGCGAATGACTCGCCAAAGACTATTGGCCTCGTCTCGTAGGTTTCTTGCGCCTTGCGGCGTGATGTAAACCTTGCCTGTCATTGGCCAATGCTCAGTGATTCCAAAACAATGTAGGCCCAGACAATCCCGACCATGATAAGTGACATCATGACCGCAGCAGAGCCATAGTCTTTAGCAAGCTTCGAGAGTTCGTGGTGCTCAGTTCCGATTCGATCGATTGCTGCCTCTATGCCGGAGTTGAGTAACTCTACCGACAGCACGAAACAACATGCACTCAGCAGTCCTACCACCTGGCCGAGTGAACTGGCTAGATATGCGCCGGTAGGCACCAGAAAACCGAAAGCCATCAGTTCTTGCCGAAAAGCAGATTCATGCTTGAAGGCACTTTTTAGTCCCGCCAGTGAAAAACGTGTAGCGTTTAACAGGTGCGTCAGCCCCGTGTTTGTTTTCTTGTCAAAGGAGGGACTTTTGTCAGCGTGTTCGGTTTTCATGTTGTCTATTATAGTGGGGCTCATCGGCAGCGCCTAGTTTATGCGAATTTTCGCTTGAATCGACCCTAAATGACCTCACTTAGTGAAGTGTAAGCCAAATACATAGGATGACCAGACGTGCGAATAGACAAATTTACCGCCAAGCTTCAGCAAGCGCTTTCCGATGCCCAGTCTATGGCCGTGGGTCGCGATCATAACAGCCTTGCGCCGACCCACCTTGTGCAGGCGCTGCTTCGTCAGCAGGGTGGCTCAGTAAGACCGATGCTAATACAGATGGGGGTAGATACGGTCGCGATGGAGCGTGAACTGGAACTGCTGATGGATCAGCTTCCCCAGATCAATGAAAACCTGGGTGATGTGCAAATGTCACCTGACCTGGGGCGGTTGCTCAATTTGGCGGATAAAAATGCCCAGCACAGTGGGGATCAGTTCATTACCAGTGAAATGGTCTTTTTGGCTGCAGCCGATGACCGTGGCGAAATTGGCGACCTGTTCATAAGGTGTCAGGTTCACAAAGAATCTCTGAGCCGTGTGATCGAACGGCTGCGCGGTGGTACAACCGTTGATGACCCGAATGCAGAAGACACTCGACAAGCGCTCGATAAATATACCGTCAACCTGACCGAGTTAGCCGAGCAGGGCAAGCTAGATCCTGTCATCGGGCGCGATGACGAGATAAGACGAACGATTCAGGTCCTGCAGCGACGCACCAAAAACAATCCTGTCCTAATTGGGGCGCCGGGTGTTGGTAAGACCGCGATTGTTGAAGGGCTGGCTCAACGAATTATCAATGGTGAAGTACCTGAAGGATTGCGCGATAAGAGAATTTTGGCTCTTGATATGGGTACGCTTATTGCCGGTGCAAAATTTCGTGGTGAATTCGAGGAGCGTTTAAAGGCTGTTTTGCACGAGGTGTCGAAGGCAGAAGGTCAGGTGATCTTGTTTGTCGATGAACTGCATACGATGGTTGGCGCCGGCAAGGCGGAGGGGGCGATGGATGCTGGTAATATGCTGAAGCCCGCGCTCGCCAGAGGTGACCTTCATTGTGTTGGTGCTACCACGCTGGATGAATACCGTGAGTACATTGAAAAAGATGCCGCGCTGGAACGCAGGTTCCAGAAAGTGCAAGTTGATGAGCCAAATGTTGATGATGCTATTGCCATTCTTAGAGGTCTCAAGGAACGGTACGAGGTGCATCACGGCGTAGATATTACGGACCCCGCTATCATTGCCGCGGCCCAACTGTCGCATCGTTATATTACCGACCGGCAACTCCCTGATAAGGCCATCGACCTGGTCGATGAGGCGGCGAGTCTGATCCGCATGGAAATGGATTCCAAACCGCAAGAGATGGATCGTTTGGAACGAAGACTGATCCAGTTCAAGATTGAACGTGAAGCGCTGAAAAAGGAGCAGGACGAGGGGTCCAGGCGGCGACTTGAAAGGCTTGATTCCGACATTAAGGCGCTGGGAAAGGACTATTCGGACCTGGACGACGTTTGGCGCGCAGAGAAAGCAGCGCTTCAAGGGGCCCAGCAGATTAAAGAGGGGCTTGAGCAAGCAAAACTGGATTTTGAGTCGGCGCGGCGCGCCGGAGACCTGACCAAAATGTCTGAGCTTCAATATGGCGCGATACCAGACTTGGAAAAACAGCTTGGACTTGCCCATTTAACCGACAGTTCAAATCTGACCTTGCTCCGAAATAGGGTGACTGAAGAGGAAATTGCAGAAGTCGTTTCAAAATGGACCGGTATACCCGTGTCCAAGATGTTGGAAGGGGAACGGGTCAAGTTACTAGCGCTAGAGGAGGAACTTCACAAGCAGGTGATTGGACAGGATGAAGCAGTAACTGCCGTCGCTAATGCCATTCGTCGTTCCCGTGCGGGTCTGTCCGACCCGGGCAGACCTAATGGATCATTCCTTTTCCTGGGTCCAACGGGTGTCGGTAAAACAGAGCTTTGTAAAACGCTGGCAAGATCCTTGTTTGATACAGAAGATTCGTTGATTCGTCTCGATATGTCAGAATTTATGGAGAAGCACTCCGTTGCGAGGCTCATTGGTGCGCCCCCAGGCTATGTGGGTTACGAACAAGGTGGCTTTCTGACGGAAAGTGTTCGGCGAAAACCCTACTCAGTAATCCTGCTGGATGAAATCGATAAGGCGCACCCGGATGTCTTCAACATTTTATTGCAGGTGCTTGATGATGGTCGATTGACCGATGGGCACGGAAGAACGGTTGATTTTAGAAACACCGTCCTGGTGATGACATCAAACCTGGGATCCGACCTGATTCAAACAATGTCCGGTGGTGGTCACAACCAAATCAAGTCTGCTGTGATGAAGATTGTTTCGACGGCTTTTCGGCCTGAATTTATTAACCGGGTCGATGATGTAGTTGTTTTTCATCCTCTTGAAAAAGATCAAGTTAAAGGTATCGCGTGTATTCAACTTGATATTTTGCAGCAAAGGG
This sequence comes from Gammaproteobacteria bacterium, assembly GCA_018667205.1. GTDB lineage: Bacteria > Pseudomonadota > Gammaproteobacteria > Pseudomonadales > Azotimanducaceae > UBA9659. The sequence goes on from JABIVN010000362.1 coordinate 4,315, forward strand.
TTAACGACGCCCATATCCATTTGCAGTTTGATGACGACTCGGTGGAGTTTCTTGTTGAGGTGGGCTACGACCCTATCTATGGCGCCAGACCGTTAAAGCGAGCTATTCAGCAATACGTAGAGAACCCGTTGGCACAGGCAATCCTGTCAGGAGAGTACGTAAACGGAGATCAGATTCAAGTGAGAATGCTTGATAAAGGCATTGTTTTAAGCAAAATCTAAAAAGTACTGTACATAAACACAGCTAAAATGTACTGTGTGTTTATCCAGTAGTCGGATCAAGCTTTAGTACAGGTTGATAAAGGAGATGCCCATGAAATCCCGATTTTCGAAAGCAAAAATTGTTTTGTTAGAAAACAAAATCGCAAAGAAGGTGCAAGCAGGCGATGTATTTGTAAAACAGCATGCACCTGAAAAACAGCATGCACCTGAAAAACACGCCGCATCTAAAAAGTACGACGTAGGTTTGCTGGGAGCTGATGATAGTCCTCGATTATCTCTAGTTGAGCTGAAAATGCCGGCAGATGCCGCAGTAGCCAAAGGTGCTATTCATGCAAAATATCATTCGGTTCTAGCGATGGAGGCAGCAAGAAAAATGCGCAGGTCGCGCCAGAAGCTAAGAACCGGCCAACAAGTTTGTCATCACTTAAGGATGATGCTGGCAAGTGACCCTTCTCCTAGCGAGCCTGCGCCCTTGAAACAGGCAGCTGGTGCAGAACCTCAGTTTCGATTAGGTTTCTGATCGATTCATGTTACGACCGTAACAGCGTTCAACGTTGTATCAGGTAACAAGGTTGGCTCAGGTAACAAGGTTGGCTCAGAGGTAATAAGGTTGGCTCAGAGGTAATAAGGTTGGCTCAGGTAACAAGGTCGCTGCACTTACACCTGCACCGGCACTTACACCTACGCCTACGCTAAGACCTATGCCAGAACTTATAGGAGCATCTACTCGAGTGACCCCTCGGGCGATGTCTTAAGCACCTCGGCTGGATGATGACATTAAGTCTTCGACGATTCTTTTAGTGTGAAATGACCCCTGATCACCGGTTTTTATAGCCAGATCGGCACGTCTTTATTCTTTGTCGTTCCATTGGTCTTCTGTACGTTGATAAATCTGCTGTCTGGGAAGACTGCCCCGTGCATGAGATAATCTGGTGCTGTGTTTATGACGCCACACTGTTCATCATTCCTTTATCGGGTTGCTGTTAGTCATCAGGGTATTTTCCTTGCACGCGAGAATTAAGTATAAAAAAGCGGGTTGTTGCCTGGCTAATCAACGTGACTTAGATAAAGGGAAGAAAAGCTAATGATAAGTCCCCATCAGTTTTCGTGAGTAACTCAGAGGTGGTAGATGTTTGCATCGTCGGTGCCGGCGTCATTGGCCTTGCCATTGCACGAGAGTTAGCGACTTCCGGGAAAGATGTCTTGTTGCTAGAACAGGGACCAAGGTTTGGTGAGGGCATTAGTAGTAGGAATAGCGAAGTCGTACACGCTGGAATTTATTACCCGACTGGTTCGCTAAAAGCCGAGCTTTGTGTGCGGGGTAAGTCGTTGCTCTATGA
>JABIVN010000363.1 GCA_018667205.1 Gammaproteobacteria bacterium
AACTTCTTCAGTCATTAGGCTAGCGAAAACAAAAGACGCGGCGGCGATTGCGGAACTGTCCCGATCACAGATCGAAAAAGAACTACCATGGAGATGGAGGCCGGGCAGGGTGCAACAACATATACGGGCCAAAGACGCGACGGTCATCGTGTCTGAATCCGAAAACAGCTTGTGTGGGTTCGCAATCACCAGCTTCGCTGAAACTAGTGCACACATCAGTCTGCTGGCGGTCAGCCCTACCTTTCGCAGGCTGGGTATCGCGACTTCAATGATTCGTTGGATAACCAAAAGCTGCCAGACTGCTGGCATTGGCTGCATTAAATTAGAAGTCAGGGCAAACAATACCGGCGCCATCGAGTGTTATTCTGTCCTTGGTTTTCAGAAGAGGGGCATCATAAAAGGTTATTATGAATCCCGTGAAGATGCGCAATTGATGACACTGGTGCTCATCAGTTCAGAAATAGAGGCACGACGTCCAAAGTGAGCAATCGATTCCTATGGTCAGCTACAGAATTGCAAAACGCCTTTGATCAGGACGATATTTCGGCGGGCGTTAATGGCATCAGCATCGATTCTAGAACGACGGCACCGGGAGACCTTTTCGTCGCGTTGTCAGGTAATCCGGGCAGCCGTTTTGGCGGCGGAAGTGAAAAAGCTCGAGATGGTCACGACTTCATCGCCATGGCCGTGAAAGCCGGGGCATCAGCCGTGATGGTACATCGAGATGTCATCTGCACAGTGCCGGCTATCAGGGTGGACAATACACTTGATGGTCTATGGCAATTGGGCAATTTCGCCCGTAATCGGACTGCCGCGAAGGTTGCGGGGATCACGGGGAGCAGTGGCAAAACGACCCTTAGATACTGGCTGCAGCGGGTGTTAAGCCCGATGGCTGATTGTCATGCTTCCGAGGGAAGCCTAAATAACCACTGGGGTGTGCCTCTATCGTTGGCCAGAATGCCAGCAGAGTCGGACCTGGGGCTGTTTGAAATTGGAACCAATCATCCGGGTGAAATAGCGCCGCTCTCGCGGCTTGTAGAACCTAACGTAGCGCTGGTACTCAATGTTTTACCTGCACATATCGGAAATTTTTCAGGCATGCCCGAACTAACCGAAGAAAAGCTCTCGATCAGCCATGGATTACGACATGATGGCACGTTGGTAGTACCCGTTGCGCTCGCGGGTCTTGCTAATCACCCGAGGATGATGACCTTTGGTAAGGGCGGTGATGTTTATGCGAAAGGCAAGGCGAGCGGAACAGGGACAGTCTTGAATATCACTATTGGGGGCGCTGACATTGAGTGTGAAGTGCCGTTTACCGGGGCTGAGCGAGTTGAATCCGTCGCAGCCTTGTTTGCAGTCCTTGCGGCCCTTGGGTTTGATCCAGAGCAGGCGGTGGAGCACATCAGCACTCTTGAACTTCCCAAGGGGCGGGGTAACCTTTTTCAGGTTGGAGGCATTACGGTCATAGACGATAGCTACAACGCTAATCCAGTTAGCATGAAGATGTCGTTGGAACATCTAGGGTCGATGAAAACACCTAAGCGACGCATCGCCTTGTTAGGTGAGATGCTAGAACTTGGGCCTGCCTCAGAGGCTGCTCACCAGGAAATGGGTCGGCATTTAAAGGGCGTTGATGAGGTGTATACCTTCGGTCCGGGTTTTTCTGCGTCATCTTTTGCGCGGCAGGGCCATTTCCTTGCGGCTAACGAATTTGACCTCGAAAGTTTTGTCGCTCGATTGGAGCCTGGTGACAGCGTACTGGTCAAAGGCTCAAACAAGGTTTTTTGGAAGCACAGTTTCGTAGAACGACTCACCGGTACGATTGATCACCGGGGTTAGGATCTTCATCTGACTCAATATAGATATCAGCTTCTTCTGCTGACAACATACCGGCGCCTTTCCACGGCAGCAGTTGGTAGTCTTCGTGGTTGAAATCCATAAACGGGTATTTGATGATCTCAAAGTACGGTGAGTAATCGAAATCACTCGGCGTACATAGTTTTGGGTTGCGTCGAAAGAATCTGGGTTTACCTGCCTCTGTTTGTTTAACCAACGGGAGAATGGGGAAATTCACTTTCCCGAAAGACTCAGCAATCATGGTCGAACACACGGTTTTTTCAGGTTTCCCCGCCCGCTGGAGAAACAGCGTTGAAGCCCATTTCCGAGGGAGCAGGAACCAGGGGAAAAGAAACCTAGCCAGATCAAGAATCTGTCTGACATCGTAATCCAACCCGACGTGGCTAATGGCGGACCGAGTGACGTTAGCAGCATCACCGAGGGACAGTCTAGATGGTCTGCAGATGCGAAGGTGTTCGCAATCATAAACCGATAGTGCACGTACAACTGTGCCGTGACCCAACAGGCTCTCAACGATCAGTCTGTCCCCGGAACTTCCCTGGTAAAGAGACGCAACTCTGGCGCGCAATGCATCGTCTTGTATATCGTCAATCCGTCCGATAAAAAGCGCGGCATGAGTCCACGGGCTGTTGGTCAACCAGCGAATAATATCGCTGACTCGAGTCCTGCCCTCGACCAATATGACATCGCAGGGTGTTAGTACGCGACTCAGGCGGTCAAAATCGCTCAACGGAAACTGACGCGCAGGCCGCTCTCGGTTAATCCAGTTAATTATTGTGCGCATTTGTCACACTGCTTCTTCAAACCAATGGCGTTGGTCTGGTTGTTGGGAACCGGCTCATTCATGTTCTGTATAACGGGAAAGGTTTATCTGTATAATCTTAACGCAGCAAATAGAGTTCCGTCATGATTGTTGACCGGTTAGGTAGAAAATTTAGCAACTTGCGCGTCAGCCTCACGGCGGCCTGCAATTATGCGTGCACCTATTGCGTACCTGATGGTAAGCGATTGATGAAGGCGAATAATGAGTTGCCAGCGCCAAAGCTTCTTAAGGCTGTAGAGTTGCTGCAGCAAGCAACAGGCATCGACAAGGTGAGAATTACCGGAGGCGAGCCGCTTGTCACGCCTAAATTTGATGAGTTCCTGCTCGGCGTCATGTCGATGGGTCTTAACGATGTCAGCCTGACAACCAATGGTCAGCTCCTCATGGCCAAGAAGGACGTGATCGCAGAGTCAGGGCTGACACGAATGAACATCTCTCTAGACACCCTGAACCCGCTCAGGTTCAAGCAGATCGCCAGGGGGGGAGACCTAAAGACAGTGTTAAAGGGTATTGATGCAATGCTTGCGCTTGGCATCAAGTTAAAGATCAACATGGTGCCAATGCGATCTCAAAACCATAGCGACATTATTTCCATGCTCGATTTTTGTTTCGATCGAGGTATCGAATTGCGCTATATCGAGCTGATGAGGATGGGACACCTGCTGGGCAGTAAAGGATTCCAGGCAGATTTTGTTTCCATGGAAGCGCTGCTCGATGAAATAGGCAAAAAATACGAATTCAGTCGTACAGATGCCCCGTACGATTCGACCGCAGCTCGCTTTTTTGTCGCAGACCGCGGAAATTTCGGTATTATCGCCAACGAGAGCGAACCGTTCTGCAGAACGTGCACAAGACTTCGGCTTTCTTCTGATGGTTATCTATACGGCTGTCTCTCCAGCGCCAATCGTCAGGACGTATCAGAGATTCTGGCGCTACCGCGCCACCTTGCGCTGCCAAAATTGCAGGGATTGCTGGTCAGCGCACTTAGCGACAAAAAGCTCGCCTTCCAGGGCGAGGTTACTGTGATGAAATTCATCGGCGGCTAACCAGGCTTTATCTTTTTTCTTCCAGTTTTTCGCGTTTCCCATAGCGCCTAAAGGGAAACCAATTAGTTTGCCCGATCGGGCTGCATAAACTAACGACATAAACAACTATTTCTCGGCACATCGCTGTAGTATCCGAAAGGCACGGTGGCGTATGTCACTGTAATTATAATTTGAGAAAAGGACCGAGGCATGATGGATCTCGACATCCCGGAACGATTGGTTCCAATTCGTGACAAGATCGATAACTTTGTTAAAACCAACGTTGATCCGTTAACGGATGAGTACTACACCGAGATTGACGTCGGTGACCGCTGGCAACACACAGACAGACAATTGGAAATACTCAATGGCTTGAAAGACAAGGCTCGTGAAGCTGGCCTCTGGAACTTCTTTCTGCCTGAAAGTCAGGGCGGAGCAGGCGTCAGCAACCTGGAGTATGCTCACCTCGCAGAAGTTATGGCGCGCAACCCAATTGCCTCAGAAATATTTAACTGTGCAGCGCCAGACACCGGCAACATGGAAGTCCTTGAGCGGTACGGATCAGAACATCATAAAAAGGAATGGCTAGAGCCATTGCTCGAAGGAAAGATTCGGTCTGCATTTGCGATGACTGAACCCCATGTCGCTTCCTCGGATGCCACCAATATTGCGACGAGTGCCGTACTTGACGGTGACGAGTGGGTGATTAACGGTGAGAAGCATTACATCTCTGGTGCAGGCGATCCTCGCTGTAAAATCATGATCACGATGGTCGTGACTAATCCGGAGGCACCAAAGCATCTTCGTCAGTCACAAATTTTGGTGCCGCTACCGTATCCCGGCGTGGAAGTCGTTCGGCCAATGTACGTTTTTGGCAAAGACGATGCGCCACA
>JABIVN010000364.1 GCA_018667205.1 Gammaproteobacteria bacterium
TCCAGATTATTCCTTCAAGTACGCTTGGACCGGGTCGAGAAGGTTTTAGGGAGCACGCTTCCCTAGAGCAAGAGATAGACCTGATTGCGACTGTGAGCCGCGAAAGTGGCAGGCCGGCGACTTTTACGCTGTTCCAGATCGATGACTGGGCAGATAAATGGCGTGAAGCAGTCGCCCAAGTCAAGCGCGCCAATAAGGACGGCGCGAATGTCTACCCGCAGGTTGGCAGCAGACCCACAGGGCTGGTGTTCGGTATGCAAACGTACCACCTGTGGATGCTGAAACCGACCTTTCGAAAGTTGCGTGACCTGCCGCTAGACGAACTGCTAGTTGAACTCAGGAAGCCAGAGGTTAAGCAGGCAATTTTGATGGAGACCAATGAAATAGATGGGGTCCCGGTAGGCTCAATGGAGTTTGGTATATCCCATATCGAACCGACCTTCGCTAACTTGTTCCCATTGCGTAGTGATAGCACCTACGAGCCTCGGCAGGATGAAAGCATTGCCTCACTGGCGGCAGAGTCTAATCTGTCGCCAGAGTCAGTTTTGTATGATTACCTTGTGGCCGACGCTGGCCGAATGGCAATTTTGTTTTTTACCAACTATTCAGACTTTAATCTGGATGCGGTAAGGGAGATGCAACTTGATAGTACGACGGTCACCGGCTTGTCAGATGCGGGAGCGCATGTTTCCCTGATCTTTGACGCAGTAAATCCGACCTACCAATTAAGTTACTGGACCCGGGATCGAACTCGGGGGCAGACGCTACCGCTTGCGCATGTTATTCACCGTGCAACTCGCCGAAACGCGGAATTGTTTGGTTTTCACGACCGCGGTTTGATCGCGCCTGGAATGCGGGCGGATATCAATGTTATCGACTATGAAAATCTTGGGCTAGGTGAACTGGCGATCCAAAATGACCTGCCTGCGGGTGGCGGACGGTTGATGCAAGGCGCCACAGGATATATTGCGACGATGATTGATGGCATCATCACTCGTCGGCACGATGAAGATACCGGCGCAAGACCAGGAAGACTCGTTCGTTCCTGACATAAGCGGCCAAGGGTCACGACAACTTCAGGCTATCGGCCAATGCAGCATCTTCTTAAAACTTCGGTGTCACTGAAGGCTTTTTTATGGGTTGCATTGATTGTCGCTAACCTTTTCGCGTTGGGTGGTGTTGTGTTTTTTTCCTGAATGATCGGGGACGTTTTTCGGTCTGCGAACAGCATTCTTGATTATTTCCTTCCGCCTTAATGTTTTGGATCTTTCAGGACAGCATCACCAAAAAAGGCAGGAAGTGCCCGTATAACGATTTAAAGTGGCTGCGAATGCAGCCCGGTTAAGGAAATAGAAATGAAATTAGAAGGTATTAGAGTTCTGGACCTGTCGTTGTTCCTGCCAGGGCCACTTCTTACGCAGATGATGGCGGATCACGGCGCCGATGTAATCAAGCTGGAGCCCAAGGGTGCCGGCGAGCCTAATCGTTCGATAGGTCAGACCCGAAATGGCGTGTCTGTTTATTTTTCGAATACGCACAGGGGCAAGCGAAGCGTTCAGCTCGATTTGAAGAATGTTGAGGGTAGGGCGCTTGCGCTTAAGCTGGCTGCGTCAGCGGACGTCGTCATCGAGGCGTTTCGTCCAGGCGTCGTGGCAAGGCTAGGGATGAGCTATGAACAGATCAAGGCGGTTAACCCGGGTGTTGTTTACGCGTCGCTGTCAGCGTTTGGGCAGACAGGTCCCTATGTCAAGAAACCAGCACATGACTTGGCCACAGAGGCTTACGCCGGGGTGCTAAGCGCCAACCTGGGTTTTGATGGTAAACCGGCCATTCCGGCGCTGCCGGCAGCTGACATGCTGGCGGCAACGATTGGCCTGTCGGCGGTCCTGATGGCCCTGCTTCGTAAAAAAGATACAGGTGAAGGGGATTACGTTGACCTTGCCATGATGGATTCGTTGATTGCCTGCCTGCCCAATTCAATGGGCAGCGTGTTTGCGGACAAAAAGCCACCGGTGATTAAAGATGAAAGAATCTGGGGTGGTTATGCGATGTACAACATTTATGAAA
>JABIVN010000365.1 GCA_018667205.1 Gammaproteobacteria bacterium
CTTTGACGCTAAGATTGCACTCGAGCTTATTCAGAAAGAAAAAGTGTCAGCATTTTTAGGTATTACCACCATGCTGAACTGGATGATGGCGGTAGAAGGGTTCGCAAACTACGACATCTCAAGTCTCCGAAACATACAGTACGGCGGCGGCCCGATGCCGGAAACCGTTGTCAAAGCTGCACTCAAGGCGTTCCCTTGCACAATTATTCAGGGATACGGCCAGACGGAGGGCATGACAATGACTTTCCTCTCTCAGGAGGATCATCAGCATGCTGTCAATGGCGAGCGCGCCGAGCGCTTAAACGCCTGCGGTAGAGAAGGGTTCGTGACCCGGATCCGCGTTGTTGATGCCACCGGTAATGACGTACCAAAAGATAGCACCACTTCCGGCGAAATAATCGTTCAATCCGAAGCCAATATGGTGGGCTACTGGCGAAAGCCTGAACTAACAGCGACCATTATGAAAGAGGGTTGGATGTGGACCGGTGATATCGCAACCTGGGATGAAGACGGCTACGTCTTTATCGTTGATCGTTCGAAAGATATGATCATTTCAGGTGGTGAAAACATCTATTCTACCCAGGTAGAATCGGCGATCCATAAACACCAGGGCGTTCTAGAATGCGCGGTGATTGGCATACCCGACGACGAGTGGGGCGAGGCAGTGAAGGCTGTTGTCGTGATGAAACCCGGAGAATCCGCAACCGAAGCAGACATTATTAATACCGCCCGAAAACATCTTGCGTCTTACCAAAAACCAAAGTCGGTTGATTTTGTCGACAGCCTGCCGAAAGCGCCTACAGGAAAAATTCTGAAACGAGAACTAAGGAATCCTTACTGGAACCGTGAGGAAAGAAAAGTTTGAACGTTAAGTTCTTTATTGGCCAACAGATTGAACACAAGCGTTTTAGCTATCGCGGACTGATCTATGATGTTGACTCTGAGTTTTGCGGAACGGAAGAGTGGTATCGCCAGATGGCCACATCAGCACCGCCCAAAAATGAACCTTGGTATCACGTCCTGGTTCATGGCGCAGATCACACGACCTATGTTGCAGAACGAAACCTAGCACCGCATACAGGCAAAGCGTTCATAGACCACCCTCTGCTACCAAATTTTTTCAACGGTTTTTCGGATGGCGTTTACGCATCTATCAACAAACAATAATGGTTTTCTGAAATGACTCGCACAAAAAGTGCGAAGACGCCCTACATCAGCGTTTTTAAAGCGGGTGTTTAATCCCGTCATCACCGTAAAGTGATGTGGGATTTAGCCCCTGATTAGAGGCCTACTCGATTGCAGCCGGACCCTTAAATGACTTCAGTTCTTCGTACCAGCCCGACCCATTGATCTTCATCGGGATGCTGCCGAACTTCTCCATGGTGTCCATATGCCTGCGGCGTCCCTGCCAGGCCTCTGGGTCTGCCTGCCAGTCATTGAGCACTTTTTCTGCCTCTTCATAACTCGGGGCTTCAACCTCGTAAAGAGACAGGTAGCTCGACTTTGTTTCCAGGCCCAAATGCGGGCCAGCCAACTTATAAACCTTGCCACTGACAAAGTTCGGACACTTTGTGGTGTCTTCAATGTGCTGGTCCACAAACCATTCATCAAATGCCGCCTGGTCTTCATTACCCAGTGGCTCACAAAGACCAATCAGCACATATCGTGGCATGCTTTCCTCCTGCTTCTATCCTAAATGTGTGGTCATTTTATTACCGGCGTCATCTCTTCCCGCGATTCGGGAGACCGATAGCTGTGTATCTGGGTTGGGAACATTATTAACCCAGTTACACACCTGAGGGTCAGCGAAACGAATATCACCAGACACGTGGATACCCTCCCCTGTAAATATTCCAGCCTTGTCTCCACAGCTAACCCGGACATTGCCATCCTCGAGCAATTCATAGGTCGTGTCAGTATCGAATGGATGCGTCATACTCATATTATTCACCTACCCATTCAGTCAGTTTTTGATGTAACCATCGAACCTTTGATTCCTGGTAGCCCGATAAGGTAACCCCAGGCTTATAGGTTGATTCCAAACCCATCTGCACCTTAGGCATGTTGAACACATCCTGATCGAATACTCGACCAAGGAAGCCTAAAGCCGTCGACCACTTCTCGTCATTACCCAGCCAGTGAACCGCGGCCGCCGGCGGTCGATCTCCCTGGAACGGCATCAGCTGGTAGCATTCCATAATGGAGGTTCGATGATCATTCCCATTTGGACGAAACCGATAGACGATCTTGTTAAACGCGCCCCAGGGATGGAAATTTGGAAACTGGGTGTAGTCTATGGAGTCTACGATCTCTGCATCGCAATACACATCAACCTTGTCACCAGCATCAGCACGCATCCCTTCCCTGCTCATCGCCGCCAGAAATGCGCGAGCGCTCATTCCTTCAGGAATGGTAGGTGCTTCAGCTTCAAGGGGAATATCCATCATCGCCCGCAGCATATCCTCGTCTGACAACTCGTAGTCCAGCAACGGGCTAGGTGTGCCACCGGGCGTGATGACCCTGGAACAGTTTTCCCAGACATCCACTTGACTATTCACATCGCCGAGACTTCGCATAATCTGAGGGTGGGTACCACTGACGTGATACGCCTCACAGAACGCTTCCTGCGCGATCTTCCAATTACAGGGCATGATCCGGGC
>JABIVN010000366.1 GCA_018667205.1 Gammaproteobacteria bacterium
AACAGATGAAGGCGATCCAGAAAGAGCTTGGTGACATGGATGATGTCCCCAACGAAATGGAGGAGATGGAGAAGCGCCTCGAATCCTCCGGCATGCCTAAGGAGGCGAAAGAAAAGACCAAAAGCGAACTGAACAAGCTCAAAATGATGTCTCAGATGTCCGCCGAGGCAACGGTCGTCAGATCCTACATCGATTGGATGCTGAACACGCCGTGGAAGAAGCGTTCAAAGGTCCGCACAGATATTGTAGCCGCAGAGGAAGTACTCGAGGCCGACCATTATGGGCTTGAAGAGGTCAAAGACCGAATTCTTGAGTACCTTGCCGTCCAAAAACGGGTGAAGAAAATTAAAGGTCCGGTGCTTTGTCTAGTGGGTCCCCCTGGCGTTGGTAAAACGTCTTTGGGTGAGTCTATTGCCAGAGCCACAAACCGGAAATTTGTTCGAATGGCGTTGGGTGGTGTCCGTGATGAGGCAGAAATCCGCGGACATCGTCGAACCTATATCGGTTCAATGCCGGGTAAGATTATCCAAAAACTTGCCAAGGCAGGCGTGAAGAATCCGCTGTTTCTGCTCGATGAAATTGACAAGATGGGGCAGGACCATAGGGGAGACCCTGCATCGGCTCTGCTCGAGGTGTTGGACCCAGAGCAAAACAATATCTTTAATGATCATTATATGGAGGTCGATTACGACCTTTCAGAAGTCATGTTTATTTGTACTTCTAATTCCATGAACATTCCGGCGCCGTTACTCGACCGCATGGAAATTATCCGTATTCCGGGTTACACGGAAGATGAAAAACTCAACATTGCGACACGATATCTAGTGCCCAAGCAGGTCAAGAATAATGGCCTTCGTAAAGACGAGTTGGTAATCGAGGATGAAACGGTCATCGACCTGATCCGTTACTACACACGGGAAGCGGGTGTGCGGGGCCTGGAGCGAGAACTCGCTAAAATTTGTCGAAAAGTAGTGAAAGGGTCCGCCTTAAGTGAAGCCGAGCAATCAGGCGCGCTGACCGTGACGCCAGCGCTGCTCGAAAAATACTCAGGGGTTAGAAAGTACAATTTTGGACTAGCCGAAGAAAAAGATGAGGTGGGGCAAGTCACTGGCCTTGCAGTAACCAGTGTGGGCGGCGAACTGCTGTCAATTGAGGCCGCTGTCATGCCAGGGAAAGGTCGTCATATCCAGACAGGGTCTTTGGGTGACGTGATGCAGGAATCGATACAGGCCGCCACCACTGTGGTTCGGAGTCGCGCAAGCTTTTTGGGCATTGCTAAGGACTTTCATGAAAAGAACGACCTTCATATTCATATGCCTGAAGGCGCTACGCCTAAAGATGGACCCAGCGCAGGCATTGGGCTTTGTACCGCCATGGTATCCGTTCTCACGGGGATTCCTGCCAGATCGGATGTTGCAATGACGGGTGAAATTACCCTGCGCGGTCAGGTTTTGCCAATTGGGGGTCTTAAAGAGAAGCTGCTTGCCGCCCATAGGGGTGGGATAAAGATCGTGATCATTCCCGATGAGAACAAAAGGGACCTTAAAGAAATACCCGATAACATAAAAAGCGATTTGGAGATTATTCCCGTTAAATGGATTGATGAAGTACTGGAGGTCGCGCTGCAAAGGATGCCGGAACCTTTGCCAAAGGAACTCGAATCAGACTCTAAAAGCGATTCTGATTCAGGAGGTGAATCGGATGAAAGCCAGAGAATTAGCGCTCATTAGGCAGTTTACCTTGAATATATCGGGGGCGTTGGGGTAAATTGAAGCAACGTACAAGGGAATGCGTAGAAATGCGTATAGACATTGGCGTTTAGAACATTTTTTTAACCGTCAAGAACTAACTAATAATTATAAAAGGGGTAGGGAGTGAATAAACAAGAGCTGATCGAAAACATTGCAGCATCCGCGGATATCACGAAGGCAGCCGCAGGAAGGGCCCTGGATTCAATGATTGATTCGATAACCGATTCCTTGAAAACAGGCGACTCAGTCGTACTGGTAGGATTCGGCACCTTTAGCGTTCGTGATCGTGCGGCGCGTACGGGTAGGAACCCCCAAACCGGCGAGGAAATCCAGATTAAAGCTGCCAAAGTCCCTGCATTCAAGGCAGGTAAAGCGCTCAAGGATGCGGTGAACTAAAATTTCACTCGGGAAAGTTTAGTTAATTTAAAAGGTTCAAAAGACAATAACAAAGTAAGGTAATACAATAGAAGGGCGCGTCATTGATGCGCCTTTTTTGTGGGTGTTTTAAATACAGGCCCACCTTCTTCAGCAAAAGGTAAAGGAATCATGCTAATTCAACAGTTGCGGGACGGTTCCGATGGGATCCTAGCAAAAGTCATTATCGGCCTAATCATCATTGTCTTTGGGCTCTTCGGGTTCGGTTCCATCACCACGTTCCTCGCGCCAGTTCCCAAGGTAGCAACCGTCAACGGGGAGGCCGTCACGCAGCAAGCCATGGAGATTGCAGTCGAACGTAATCGCCGCCTTTTGCAGTCAAGGGGGGTTCCTCTTGACCAGATTAATGAAGACGAGTTACGCGAAAACGTGCTCAGAGGCCTGGTATCAAGAGAAATTCTTACCCAGGCTACCGACGAGTTTGACCTTTACTACAGTGACGCGCTGCTTGATGAAGAGATCATTTCGAGTGAAGTGTTCCAAGTGGGTGGCGTTTTTAACGCCGATCAATTTCAGAATGTGATCAGAGGCGCCGGCTATACGCCGCTGCTTTATCGTGATGAGATGCGTACTGACAGTTTGTTCAATCAGATGTTAGCGGGTATCCGTCAATCGGCATTTGTCACCGAGGCTGAAAGTAAACGTTACAGTTCACTTCTGAGCCAGACCAGGGATCTTGCCTATCTGCAGATCCGGGTTGATGAATTAATCGACGAGGTTTCAGTCTCAGAGGAAGAACTCGGGGAATACTATACTGATCGCGCCGGAGACTTTGTCACAGAAGAAACAGTTAACCTGCAATACGTTGAACTAAAACATGAACAGCTTGCCGCGGCGCTTGAAGTTGACCAGGAAGCGCTGGAGCAGTTCTACCAGGATAACCAGGGTGACTATTCAACAGAAGAGTCGCGTCGCGTCGCACATATTTTGATCGAGGTTTCTGATGACCTGTCTATCGAAGCAGCGAAAATTAAAGCCAGTGAAGTTTATGGCCGAATCAATCAGGGCGAAGATTTTACTGCGCTCGCATTAACCGACTCGGATGATGCGGGCTCGCGCGATAACGGTGGCGACCTGGGCTTTAACCCACAGGGTACATTCTTCCCCGAATTTGAAGCGGTTGCCTATGAGCTGTTAGTGGACCAGGTGTCGGAACCTGTGGAAACTGAAATTGGATATCACATTATTAAGCTGTTGGAGCTTAATGAAGCGGTTCAACCGATGCTGGCTGACATTCGGGTTGAAGTCGAGCAACGTTACAGGCTGTATGCGACAGAAGATGAGTTTGTCACCACTTCTTCACGACTCGCGGAATTGCTGTTCGAGGCTATTGATCTTGAAGCCCCCGCGGCTGAACTCGGTTTGGAAGTACAATCAACCGGAGATCTCACCCGTGAATCACAGAATTTTTTGATGGTGAACAATTCGGTCGCCACTGCGGCTTTTAGTGCGGACGTGCTAATAGACGGAAACAACAGTGACCTTCTGGAACTAACGGATTCCCATCACGTGGGAATCCGCGTTCAGGCGCATTCACCAAGCGCGACCAGATCGCTCGCCGAAGTGGCTAGCGATGTTCGCGAGGTCCTAGAACGTGGCAAAGCAGAATCGCTGGCGGTCGACAGAGCAAACTCTATCGTTGAAGCGATAAACGGTGGTTCACTTGCCCAGTATGTGTCTAATGAATACGGCTTGGAGTGGGCTGTGGCGCCCTCACTTTCGCGGTTCTCACGTGATATTGATCCGTTGGTGATGCGTGAAGCATTTAAGTTACCCAGGCCTGGTGATGATAAGGAGTCGCTCGGTACGGCGATGCTTCCTAATGGAGATAGCCTGGTATTGCGGGTTTCTGGGGTCACAAACAGGCCATCGTCAGAATTGATCGAAGCCGAGGTCGCCAGTGTTCGCGAGAACCTGTCATTGCAGCTAGGGTCGATGGATTTTCAGGAGTTTGAAGATGCACTGACAGCAGAAGCGTCAATCGAACGGGTTAATTAATTAGCCGGGTAACGTCAACATAAAGGGTTAACCGGTCGCCGGCATGAATATACTTTTTCATGTTTAAAGCATTGTTCCAGGACTTGATGCTCTGTACAGAAATATTGAATTTACTGGCGATTAACGATAACGACTCGCCCTCTCGAACCCGGTAATTGAGTTTACGAACCTGGTTAGCACGGGGACTAGCGGGCTGGGTCTGATGGTGGGGTCCTTTTTGGATGCGGGCTTTGTTGGTTTTCTTGAAGATCTTTAATTCAGTTCCTGGATGCAAAAGTCCCGTAGTGCCCATGCCATTCCATTTCGCCAACTCACGCATACCGACATCGAATTGACGGGCAATCTGCCAGAAGCTGTCACCGGGTTTAACGAGGTAAGAGATCGGCTCACTGCCGTAACGGGTTTCCAGGGTCTGTTGCTTTGATGCCAATCGACTGCTTTGGCTCATGGCATAATCAACATCTGGTGAAGCAGCCGGAATCATCAAAGAATCTCCCGCTCTGATCAAGTTGCCCTGTATGTCGTTGGCACGCCTGATGGTGGCCACTGTCGTGCGGTATTTGTTCGCGATTGCACCAAGGCTTTCGCCGTAACGTACCTTGTGCCGTTTCCATGCCAAACGCTCAGTGGGCGGAAGTTCCGCTACTCGCTCACGAAATACGTCAGCTTTACCGACAGGGATAATAAGCTCGTGTGGTCCATCCGGATGGGTAGCCCACTGGTTAAAACCGGCATTCAGTGTATAGATTTCCTTTGAAGAGACCTCAGCCAGTTCTGCCGCCTTATTCAAGTCGAGTTGTCCCTTGGTCTGAACGACTTCCCAATAGGGCTCATTGGCCACATCCGGCAGCGTCATGTTGTAGCGCTCGGGATGGTTGATCAACTCACTGATCGCAAGCAGTCTGGGAACATAGGTATAGGTTTCGCGAAAAACTTTAAGGGACCAGAAATTCACTTCATCCTCGGGTAATTTACTGACGCGTATCGAAGAAAGAACGTTACCCGGGCCCGCATTATAGGCTGCCAGTGCCAGCAACCAGTCGTCGTCTAATCTGTTGTGCAGAAATTCAAGATAATCTATAGCGGCCTTGGTAGAAGCCCTGACGTCTCTTCTGCCGTCGTTCCACCAGTCAATTTGTAGACCATACATTCGAGCCGTGCCAGGAATAAACTGCCACAAACCGGCTGCCCTGCTGTGAGAATAAGCGAAAGGGTCATAGGCACTCTCGACAATCGGAAGCAGCGCAAACTCGAGCGGTAAACCACGCTTTTCCAGCGCTTCAATAATGTAGTGCAGATGGGGGGCGGCTCGTTTCGCGACTCGTTCAACGTATTCCGGATGTTTTACGTACCAGTTCAGTTCATCCAGAACCCGTTTTCGATCTGTTTCATGGGACAACTGGAATCCGCTGCGCAGCCGCTGCCACAAGTCTGTTTGCTCTTCGGTGAAAAGTTCTTGCTCGGAGGGTGATGGCTCTATACGAGCACCTGAAGGCTCATTACTAGGCGCTGAGGGCTTTATATCGGAAGCTGAGGGCTCTTTACTAGGAGCTGATGGCTCTGCAGCCGCAAGTCGGCTATCTGGGATCTTGGCAGGATCAAAGCCTTTATTGATCGCGCAGCCGGCGAGCAAAATTACCAGTACCAATGATGTAAATGAGCGGGGCAGGGACATATAAGGCTTAACTCTAGATGTTATGTTGGGGCAGAACAGATGACCGGTCTTAGAACCAGGCGACCCCTGAACTTCCATGTAGTAAGACTCCAATCTTCCATTATAATAATTAAGCACCTTTTGAACACACCGATATGCACAATGATATGCACAATGATTTTTCGGCCCTGACCAGAGGGTCGCAACCGTTACTGAAAGGTATCCGGTCGTGGTTTGCCTCGGACTTGGGCAGACACGTGCTAAAGACCGAATTGGCCATGCTAGAGCAACTATTACCTGGGTTCTTTGGCTACCATCTTGCACAGTTCAGCGTTCAGGATAGGGTGCTGCATGAGGCCAGCCCGATCCAGAACAAAATCATTCTCAATCTGGATACGACCAAGGCTGGCCTGGTATCGAATCCTACCCAACTGCCGTTCGCCAATGACAGTATTGATGTCGCGATTTTGCACCATCTTCTTGATTTTGCGGAATCACCGCAAAAAATTCTGCGCGAACTGGTCAGGGTGACGATGCCGATGGGTCATATCGTAATCGTTGGATTCAATCCCATGAGTCTGTGGGGCGCCTGGCGAACCGTTGTGCGTGCGACGCGCCGCAAAGATATTGCCCCCTGGAATGGCACCTTTATTAGACCCGGGCGGCTAATGGACTGGCTTAACTTACTGGATTTTAAAATCGACAGAGCCCAGTACTCCATTTATCGCCCCCCTGTTAACCAGTATCTTGGTGAAGTTAACGACTATTCATACGGGGTCAGCCGAACCCTTAACCTGCCGATCGGGTCGGTTTACGTGATTGTCGCCAGGAAACACGTTAGTGCTGTTCGTTCCATCAAGCCTGTCTGGAGCCGACGTCAGGCGTTTGGCAGATTAAGTGCGGTTAGCGCAGTAAAACACGAGGGGCTTGCGAAGGTAGAACATGATTCCGGCGAGCAGAAATGACGACTGACCGGACTTCAAGCGTTGGGCAGACAACCGATTCACAACATATTCTAAAGGGAACAACCCCGTGGATTAGAGGTTAGAAAGTGAAAGGCCGGAAGAATGCCAGCAAGCAACCGGTCAAGAATCGGAATTGATGGGAACGGCTGGATAAGCCGTGTGAAACGTACAAGATTGGTAGGCGCAGGGTAAAATGTCATAACGGTGTTCTTGAAAATGAACGGGCAGATGCCCTGACTAATCGTGGTTTTGATGAACAAGGTGAGGGTAGATGCGACAAGTAGTACTAGATACTGAAACGACAGGTCTTGAAGTTGAGGCAGGTCATCGAATTCTGGAAATCGGGTGTGTGGAAATCGTTGGAAGAAAGTTAACTCGCCGCCATTATCACCAGTATATTAACCCTGAGCGGGAAAGCGATGATGGTGCGCTGGAAGTGCACGGTATCACCAGCCAGTTTCTGGCGGACAAACCCGTTTTTGCAGACGTGTGGGAAAACTTCCTTCAGTTTGTTAACGGCAGTGAACTTATTATCCACAATGCAGCCTTTGATATCGGGTTCTTGAATCGAGAGATGCGTTTGCATGACCGGTCACTGGGTAAACTAACAGATTACTGTAGCGTGGTTGATAGCCTTGCGCTGGCGAGAAATAAACATCCGGGTCAAAAAAACAATCTGAACGCGCTTTGCAAACGATATAGCGTCGACAACTCGCAGCGGCAACTTCACGGGGCACTGCTGGACGCAGAGATCTTGGCAGACGTGTATCTACTCTTAACGGGTGGTCAGGTAACACTGGGTCTGGAAGAAGAGGTTAATAATCAGAAGGGTCTGAACTCTCGAGTTGAATTGGACCCTAACCGGCCGCGCCTTAACGTGATCAAGGCAGACGAACAGGAACTGACTGCTCACGAAAACAAGCTGGACTATCTGGATGGCAAAAGTGAAGTTGGTGCCGTCTGGCGCAGTAATACTAAAGGAGAAACGGGATGAATGAGTTTAATTGGCCTGAGCCTGACCTCAGCTTTTTACCGGGTACCAAGGCATTAGGGGCAGGCGAAGCGAGTTATTTTATTTGCCACAACAACAACATCTTGCAGCTTGTTGACGAAAACGAAGCATGGCGTCCCGCGACTAGTGAAGAGCTTGGTCAGTTCGATGAAATTCAAAAGCATTACATGGGAATGTTGGGTGGGAAGGAATGTTTTGCCGCACAGGTATCAGTGCCGGGCGCAGCAGTTTTCGCTAACCTCCGCATGAATATTCAGAATATAGATCCGACCCTGTTTAATCTTGCAGGTAGAGCGCTGCAGGTGTGCGACTGGTATCGCACTCATCAATTTTGCGGTCGTTGCGGGAAGTCCACCACAGAAAGTGAAAGAGACCGGTCTACGGTATGCGGTGGGTGCAAGTTGAACTTTTACCCAAGGCTATCGCCTTCCATCATCGTGCTAGTCTATAAAGGCGATGAAGTGCTTTTAGGGCGCAACCATATGTTTCCCGAAGGCCTGTTCAGTACCTTGGCGGGTTTTGTCGAGCCAGGTGAATCGATCGAAGAAACCGTCATTAGAGAGGTGAAAGAAGAGGTTGGCGTAAACGTTGGTAACCTAAGCTACCGCGGCAGCCAACCGTGGCCATTTCCTAATTCGCTGATGCTTGGGTTTCACGCAGAGTATCAGTCGGGCGACATCGTCTTGCAGGAAGACGAGATAGCGGAAGCAGATTGGTTTCCTTGTAATGACCTGCCGCTGATTCCAGGAAAGTTCGCCATCAGTCGTTGGCTAATCGATGAGTATTTGTCGCAGCGTGGGATTTCCGTCTGATGGAACACGGCGTCAGTCCTGAACTTTGAAGGTCAGGGTCGGATCCGCGCTCTTGAACAGATAGAGCAACAGTTGACTCAGTACGATGTTGCCGTCTGCCCTGTATCGGCCATTCATAAAAGCGTCCATTCCATCGCGCGTACCCATTAGCAGCTGCCAGCAGGTTTCATGATGGTCCAGGTACAAGGTCAGCGTAGGATTGGTTGCGCTACCCTCATTAAAGCTGAATGAGTCTTGCGATACAGAAAGAAAAAAGTCTTCGTCCGAGATGAACCTGAACTGGAAAACCGTTGAGGTTCGCTGAAGTAAATCTGGTTTGAAATGAGGTTCAAACGCTTTTTGCTTTTCTGTAAGCAGTTTCGATAGCACCGTTGGAATACCTGTTGGCTGCATGTGGTGGGGCAGCAGTTTACCTACCGTGTCAACGAAGCGCATCTATTGATGCTTCGCATGCTTGGCCTATCGTCCCCAGGCAACGATATCGTTTGAAAAGACAGTGACAGCCAGAAAAGACAACAATCGTTTTAAAAGACAACAAGAAAGGAGAACGCATGCCCAGAATGAAAGACGATACCATTGCCGAGTTTCTACTCGAACCTCATATCGGCGTACTTGCCAGCCTCCAGGGAAACGGCTTGCCCTACACAGTGCCTGTTTGGTGGCTGCATGACAAAGGTTCTTTTTGGCTTACCGGCACGTTCAATCGGGTCTGGTGTAAACATCTTATCGCCCGGCCCGGTTGCTCCCTGTGCATTGAAGCCTTGGCGCCCGTTGCCGGTCATGTGGGTATTGAAGCCACTGCCGAACTGTATCAACTGCCTGATGTCGATATTTGGCCGATGTCCCGCCAGCTTGCGGAAAAATACGTGGGTCAGGGCAATCCGTTGAACGCTCAAGCCGTTGACAAGTTTTTTAACAATATGAAAACCGAACCACGACTACTTTTTAAGCTAACACCAACTAACTGGCGCGCAATCGATATGCGGCAATATCGAGGTAAGAAGTCGGATCGGAAATTTCAGGAAGATCAGCAACGCTAGATAATTGCTCGTCTACATCTGGACAACACTTGAGTAAAACAGAAGATCAGGTAGATCAATTTAACCGTTGGTAGCAATGACTGTTGGCGTCACCTTCAGCCGGCATCAAAAACTTGCTTCTTCACTGTGACAGTTCTGCAGCGTTAAGCATGGTGAGCGCCCTGACCCCTGTCAGGCTGCCCACAAGGAAGTTTGTGGTAGCATGTGCAATCTTGTAATTCAGGAGGTTTTTAATTGGAGTTTTTGATCGAATACGGTTTGTTTCTAGCTAAATCAGTGACGGTATTGGTATCGATTCTGGTTGTTATTGTCGTGATCTTTGGTTCTACCCAAAGACAAAAAGATCCAGATGTCGGTCATATTGAAGTTAAAAACCTCAATGATTCTTTGGAAGGGATTACCCATAGTCTGAAATCGATTGTGTTGAACCCTGAGTTGCTAAAGAAAGATGCGAAGGAAGAAAAGAAGAAAGAAAAAGAAAAGCATAAAACACAGAAGAAAGATCTGAAGCAGGGTGAAGCGCGCAGACCTCGAATGTTTGTCTTAGACTTTGTCGGCGACGTCCAGGCGTCCGAGGTCGTTAACCTTAGGGAAGAAATAACCGCAATCTTGTCAGTTGCAGAGGCGCAAGATGAGGTGCTGGTTCGTCTTGAAAGTCCTGGTGGCGTAGTTCACGGCTATGGACTTGCTGCGTCACAACTCCAGCGAATCAGGAACAAGTCTGTACCGCTGACGGTTGCGGTTGACAAAGTGGCAGCCAGTGGCGGGTACATGATGGCTTGTATCGCTAACAAAATCATTGCCGCACCTTTCTCCCTACTGGGCTCGATTGGTGTGGTTGCCCAGATCCCTAACTTTCATCGTATTCTGAAGAAAAACGACATCGATGTCGAAATTCTAACAGCGGGTGAATACAAAAGAACATTGACGCTGTTTGGTGAAAATACCGATAAAGCGCGTGAAAAATTTGTCGATGATCTTGAGGATGTGCATGAACTGTTTAAGGATTTTGTGTCAGACAACAGGCCTCAGCTGGACATGGAAAAGGTCGCGACAGGCGAAGCATGGTTTGGAAAAAGAGCCCTGGAGCGTGACCTTGTTGATGAGTTGAAAACAAGCGACGAATACATTGTTGATAGCTGTGAAGACAGGGACGTGTTCCAGGTAAAGTACGTAGTGCACAAGAACAAAATGGACAAACTGTTTGAGCGAGTGACCCGTTTATGGATGGGTAGTGCGTTAACGAAGCAAACAATGCTGCAGCAGACCTTGCCTAACCAGTTTATACAATAATTTCGGAGACAATAATGACCAGCTTTAGTGCCTTTTGGGTAGAAAAGACCGAGGAAGGTGTAACACACCAAATCATCGAGCGAACCACTGACGATTTACCGGATGGGGATGTGCTGATTAACGTGCATTACTCGTCGCTAAACTATAAGGACGCGCTTTCCTCTAAAGGATTGCCCGGCGTGACAAAAAGTTATCCGCATACGCCTGGCATAGATTCCGCAGGGCAGGTGGTCGAATCCAATTCGCCGCTGTTTAAACCGGGTGATGATGTCGTTGCTATCGGGTTTGACCTGGGGATGAACACACCGGGCGGGTATGGGCAGCTAATTCGTGTCCCTGCCAGTTGGGTTACGGCTTTACCTGCTGGAATGACAGCTCGTGAAAGTATGATTATTGGCACGGCCGGCCTGACGGCGGCGCTGTGCTACGACAAGCTCCTGAAGATGGGTGCAAAACCTTCTGATGGCCCAGTGGTGGTAACCGGCGCAACCGGTGGCGTTGGCTCGGTTGCTGTCGCTCTACTGGCTAAAGAAGGGTTCGATGTTGTCGCTAGCAGCGGTAAGGCGGACAAGACAGATTACCTAAAAGGTCTGGGAGCAAAGGAAGTGATTGCTCGCGAGTCACTGTCGGAGCAAAACCCCCGACCGATGGATGCAATGAAGTATGCGCACGGTATTGATACCGTTGGTGGCGAGATACTGACTAACGTGATTAAGGGTTTACGTTACGGCGGCAGTGTTGCGATTTGCGGATTAGTTGCCTCGCCTGCTTTTACCACGACGGTGCTGCCTTTTATTTTACGCAACGTGAACATTCTGGGTATCGACAGTGTATCGCTGCCGATCGAAGAAAAAACTCGCGTTTGGAACCTGCTGGCAACTGATTGGAAGTTGTCCTCCTTAGAGGACATGGTCGTTGAAATTGGCCTGAACCAGCTATCTGGTGAAATTGACAAGATTTTTGCCGGTGAAGTGGCTGGTCGTACGTTGGTCAAACATGAGGCTCTGGGTTAGTCCCTGCGCAGTCGGTCATCCACAGCAATAGGGGTGGGGTACCGAAAGACTACCAAGTATGAAGAAGCCAAAAAAGTCAGGATAGCCGTAGCCTGTATCAGGTGAGAGGCTTCCTGACTGATCAGATTTTGTGCCGTCGCGACAAACGCAATCAGCAATGAAAATTCGCTGATCTGGCCAAGCCGAAAGCCTGTTTCCCAACCCAACGCGCTTGTTTCGCTCATCCTTCTTAACATGAACTTAAAGGTGATGGGCTTCATTGCCAGTATGACAATGGCCAGTGCAGCCGCGGGCACGATGACTTCAGCCAGAAGGTCCATATGGAATCCTGCGCCGATCGAGAAGAAAAATAACACCAGGAAAAAGTCCCGTAGTGGCTTCAGGTGATCCGCGATGTAGAGCGCGATAGGGCTTGTGGCAATAGTAACGCCGGCGACAAATGCACCAATTTCAAGTGACAGGCCGGCCAGTTCAGATAGTTCAGCCATACCCAGGCACCAGGCGATTGCCACCAGAAAGATATATTCATGAAACGCGTCGAAC
>JABIVN010000367.1 GCA_018667205.1 Gammaproteobacteria bacterium
GATTCCGGGAAACCATAATTGCCAAAGCCCTTGATTTGTTCAAAGATGCGTTCAGCAAAGTCTCTATCATGGCCTCTTTCCAACATGCCATTAACTAGCTTTTCCTGGAATTTTCCCAGACCGTCTTTTCGCTTCCAGGCGGCCATTGCGCGTCTTAGTTGATCGGCCTCCCCGGGAGTAAAACCGGCGGCAACCACCGCAAGTTTTATGACCTGTTCCTGGAAGATAGGAATGCCAAGTGTGCGCCCAAGTACCGACTTAACAGCATCGTTAGCATAGGTGACTTTCTCTTCACCATTACGTCGCTTCAGGTAAGGGTGGACCATATTCCCTTGTATTGGCCCTGGTCGAACAATCGCTACTTCAATCACCAAATCGTAGAATTTTTTGGGTTTCAGCCTTGGCAACATGGAAATCTGCGCTCGAGATTCGACCTGGAACACCCCGATGCTGTCGCCTGCCTGCAACATTTTGTAAGTGAGTGGGTCTTCTGGAGGAATACTTGCAATGCTGAGGTTCGAGCTCCTATAGTGATTGATCATGTCGATGCTCTTACGAATCGACGTCAATATGCCAAGAGCCAGGATATCTACTTTGAGTAGCCCAAGTGATTCAATGTCATTCTTATCCCACTGAATAATCGTTCGGTCATCCATGGCCGCATTTTCAACGGGTACCAGATGAGACAGGGGCCCGTTTGAAATGATGAACCCGCCTACGTGTTGGGACAAGTGACGTGGAAACCCGAGGATAGCGACCACAAGGGTCAGGAATTGGTCAATAATCGCGCTGCGCGGGTTAACACCGGCTTCTTCGAAGCGGGCTTGTAGTTCTTCCCGTTTATCCCACCATGACAGTGATTTGGCAAGATGCTCTACCAGCTGCAGGTCCAGACCAAGTGCTTTGCCAACGTCCCTGATGGCACTTTTGGGTCGGTAGGTCACCACAGTTGCGGCAATGGCCGCTCGGTGTCGGCCATATTTTTTATAGATGTACTGGATAACTTCTTCGCGTCTTTCATGTTCAAAATCAACATCGATATCAGGTGGCTCGTCCCGTTCTTTTGAGATGAACCGTTCAAACAACAGGTTGATTTTTACCGGGTCTACCTCTGTTATCTCAAGACAATAACAGACGGCGCTGTTTGCAGCAGAGCCACGCCCCTGACACAGGATTTGCTGACTTCTTGCAAACTGGACAATGTCGAACACTGTCAGGAAGTAATACTCGTATCGCATCTCTTTAACCAAACAGAGTTCCTTTTCGATTAGTTCACGGACATGTCCGGGTTCCCCTGCCGGCCATCGTTTCTTTACGCCGTGTTCCGTGAGTTGCCTAAGATATTGTGATGATGTGAGCCCTGGGGGAACGAGCTCTTCAGGATATTCGTAACGAAGTTCATCCAGTGAAAACTGGCAAAGGTCTGCAATATGAACCGAGGCATTTAAAAGGCCTGCAGGATAGAGTTGGCTAAGCGTTGCGTAGTTTCGTAGGTATTTCTCCCTGTTAGAGAAGAGCAGTCGGCCAGCCAGTTGGATAGATTGCCGCATCCTAATGGCAGAAACCACATCCAGCAGGGCGCTTCGGTCAGGATGATGTATATGGACATCGCCACTTGCGACCAGTGGTAAGTCAAACTCGCGGGAAAGGTTGAATGCGTGTTCATAGCGGCCAATAGATTGGCCATCGGGGAAAACTTCTAGACCTAGCCATAGTCGGCTGCCAAAAATATCCTTAAGTTTCTTGCTGCTTTTATAGTGATGTTCCTCTTCTTTACTTGAAATAGCTTTGCCAGGAATCCAGATAGCAAGGCACTGGTTGGTTGCCAGCTCAAGGTCCCTAAGTGATATCCGGTACTCGCCTTTATCGGCACGTCGCCGCGCAATGGTGATCAGGTTGCATATCTGGCCATAGGCCATTCTGTTGGGGGCGATTAGTACCAGCAGTAATTCTTCGTCCAGTTGGAATTCGCTGCCAACAATCAGTTTTATATCGCATTCCTTTGCGGCAACATGGGCCTTTACAATGCCAGCCATGGTGCATTCGTCAGTAATCGCGATTGCCGAGTAACCCAGGTCAGCCGCTTGCTTTACCAGTTCTTCAGGGTGTGAAGCCCCTCTTAAAAAGGAGTAGTTACTTATACAATGCAGTTCTGCGTACATATGTGAGGTTACTGTGCGTTCGAAAGCACTGGATATATGTACAGTATTATATCTGTGATCCCAGTAAAAGAGCCAGAAAAAAATCAGGAGAAGTCGTGCCAATCGAAAAAAATAAAGTCGTTGCCTTTCATTATGTTCTGAAAAATGAAGCAGGGGAGGAAGTGGAAAATAATATGAAGGGTGAACCCATGGTGTACCTCCATGGTGGTTATCGAAATCTGATGCCGGCGCTGGAGCGGGCCTTGGAAGGAAAAGATAAAGGAGAGCAGGTGAGCGTCACCCTGCGTCCGGAAGAAGCCTATGGGATCCGTAAGGAAGATTCGGTTCAGCGCGTACCGATCAAACACCTGCTAAACAAGAAAAAACGCTACCAGCCTGGGATGGCCGTTCGCGTCAATACCAAAGACGGGGCTAAAGACGTGGTTATCATCAAGGTCGGAAAATTTAATGTCGATGTCGATACCAACCATCCCTTGGCAGGAATAGTGGTGACATTTAATATCTCAATCGAGGATATCCGTGATGCCAGGTCTGAAGAGATTACTCATGGCCATAGTCATGGTTGGGAAGGTGCGGCTGATCATTAACCATGCTTAAAGAAGTGCGTGCGGTTATGTTTAAAGTAGCCTCACATTGGGTAGCGTTAGAATGCCATGACCCTGCCTTAGACCGCCTTAAGTTCGTTAAGCAATTTTAGGTTGTTCATAAGGAATGGTGGGACAACCGCTAGAATAGGTGAAGCCCAGATAAGCTCGACATTAAACTCGGCGCGTCCTTCATGGTTATCGATGTGAAAAGATTCTGCATCCCGTATCGGCCAGCCGATCCGTTGCCGACCATCGCCTAGTAACAGTAAACAGCGATTACCCCAAGCGTTTTCCGGCACGCCATTATTGTGCGCGTAGTAAAACATGTAGTGTCCGTGCATTGGCATGAGTTGGTTTTTTGGCTCCCAGCCAAGCGCCGCAACGTTTTGCATGTCTTGGACTAGTCGTGGCGACACGACCTGTTTCGGGCTAGTCGGGGTTAGCGGAAGTACTTCGTAGGCATCGTCAACAACGCCTGTTATCGGAACGCTACCTGAAAATTCAAATAGATCGGCAGGACTCGTATTAAGTGCTTCGCAGAATTCGAACAGCATTGTGACGGTCAGTCGACGTAGACCGTTTTCCAGGCGATGAACCTGCGTTGTACTGGTCCCTAGTTTTTTGGCAAGCGCAGTAATAGTCATGCCTTGTTGTACACGCAGGCGTTTTAGCTGCAGGGGATCAAATTTTTCCATTTAATACAGTTCTGGGCTAATTGAGTAGGATATTACCTTTTTGGTAACACTTTTTGTCTTTTTATTTTTATCACTCGATAAACACTGCCAATATGGTTGTGACCCGTTGGCTTCCGGTGCAGAATCGAAAGCGCTATCGATAAACATAAACCAAGATAAACCAAGATAAACCAAGATAAACCAAGATAAACCAAGATAAACCAAGATAAACCAAGATAAACCAAGATAAACGAGCAGCAATACCATTATCTCTGTCGGTGCTGCTTGTTTTTTCGACGCTTCGTGCTTTTTTAATGGTGCGTACTGCAGGCGTATTGTAGGCGTACGGATGAGTTTGCAGATGCGTTACTGTTTACAACCAAAAGAAGATGAAGATCATTATGCCAATTCAATTAATTATTCTAATACTGGGGTTGCTGTTGGGGTTTGGTGCGACGGCACAGCCGCAGCCGTATTCCGTGCCGGTAGACAGTGATTACCCCAAAAATGTTTACTGGGGCGATACACACCTGCACACACGCAATTCTGCTGATGCCTATTCCTTGGGAAATTTAAGCCTTTCTCCTGCCGATGCCTTTCGCTTTGCACGTGGTCAAGAATTGACTGCTCACAATGGGATGCAGGTGCAACTTCGGCGCCCGTTGGATTTTTTGGTGGTGTCTGATCATGCGGAGTACCTTGGAGGCTTCTATCGATTCAATGTTGATGACGCGCTTGTCAGGGGCACTGATGCGGCCAAAAAGTGGCAGGATTTTATCGACGCGGGCGAAATATCGAAAGTTTATGCGACTTTTGTCGCTAGCATGCAGGATCCGGAAAATAACCCACCACTACCTGAATCTGCACGTCGTGCCATCTGGGAGGATGTTGCGCTGACGGCCGATGAGCATAACGAACCTGGCCGGTTTACGGCGTTCACCGGTTACGAATGGACGGCGATGATCGAAGGCAATAACCTGCATCGCGTCGTCATCTATCGTGATGGCGCCGACAAAGCTAAACAACTGCCACCATTTTCGGCGCAGGACTCGCTGGACCCCAGAGAACTCTGGAAGTCACTGGCACGCTATGAAGAAACGACCGGCGGTGAAGTGTTGGCTATTGCTCACAATGGCAATATTTCCAACGGTATGATGTTCCCCAGTGTGTCTGTCGATGGTAAAAAAATTGACCGAGCCTACGCGGAATTACGCGCCCGATGGGAGCCTATCTATGAAGTATCCCAGGTAAAAGGAGACGGGGAGTCGCACCCGACGCTGTCGCCGGAGGATGAGTTCGCCGATTTTGAAAATTGGGACTGGGATAACATAGGGCGTAGTGAAGCCAAAGAAGACTGGATGCTAAAACATGAGTATGCGCGC
>JABIVN010000368.1 GCA_018667205.1 Gammaproteobacteria bacterium
AAAGTCGCTGCAGAAATTGCAGACAGAAATCCGGCGGCGATCCGGGCTGCCAAGAGACTGCTGAATAATGCGCCATTTGAGGGCGCCGCAGAGACGCTACTGGCTGAGTCGGTCGAGCAGGATGCTATTATAGGTTCACCAAACCAGGTTGAAGCTGTGATGGCCAACCTTGAGAAACGTGAACCAAAATTCAACTAGCCTAGTGCTGACTTGCAGTCGTCGACCCAAACAAGCAGCAGCCGCGGCTTGATCAGGGGGGCAATTTACTTATCGCGGTAAACTGCCCTTTGAATCCCTACCGTTTCAACTTTCCTGTATCCTTCGGCGCAACGCTCAGCAACAGCGAAAACCAGCACCAGCAGCAGTACCAACATGGAAGGCAGGAGACCAGCTTTGAAACTCATCAGCGACGAAATATTGATCGACTCGGGACAGCAGACCCCGGTTCACCAGGCCACCTACCCAACTTTCGAGGGATTCAAGTTTGCGGACCCTGCTGCGTGGACAACCGGTCACCCCTTTGACCTGTACAAGAAAATGCGTGAGCAAGCGCCCGTGATGTGGTCAACAGGGGACAAGGACATCTCCGGCTTTTGGTCTGTCACCCGATATGATGACATCAAAGAAGTCGAACTTGCCCACAGTGTTTTTTCGTCGCAGCGTGGCAGCATCAACCTGGCCGTGCCCGATAGAAAACATTGGCGCCCGAAAAAGCTCATGCCCGCGGCCTTTAACTCATTGATCAATTTAGACGAACCACTGCACCGAGAGATGCGCATGCAGCAAAGCGATTTCTTTTTCCCCGCGTATGTGGCGACGATCAGGGACAAGGTGGGCCTAAAAATCGATGAACTCCTTGACGAAATGGAAAGAAAGGGTCCTGTTGTCGATTTTGTGAAATTACTGTCAGAAGAACTTCCCTTGTTCACACTTTGTGAGATGCTAGGCATTGACGAAATAGACAGACCCAAGGTCAAAGTTTGGATGCACCACCTGGAGTTGGCGGCGCAATTTTTGTCCAATCCCTGGCAAACTTTTTTCGCTGAACCGTTATTCCCCTTTCGTTTTAATCCTGTCGTAAACGACATGTTTGCCTATGGTGAACGTGTCATGGCCGATCGACGAGCTAACCCTCGCAAGGATCTATTAACTGTCATCGCCCAGTCGAAACTGGGCGGCGAGCTACTACCACAGGACTTTCTAGACGGTTCATGGCTTCTAATTATCTTTGCGGGTAATGACACCTCAAGGAATTCCCTATCAGGCACCATTCGATTGATGACTGAATTCCCGGATCAGCGCGCCATGGTCTTAGATGACCCTTCACTCATTCCTAAAATGTCAGAAGAAGCACTAAGAATGGTATCTCCTGTCATACATATGCGGCGCACAGCGCTAGAAGACACACAATTAAATGGCCAAAAGATTGCCAAGGATGAAAAATTGGTTCTATGGTACGGGGCGGCCAATCGTGACCCAAATGTCTTCCCCAATCCTGATACCTTTAATATGCACCGAGACAACGTCGAAAAGCATATAGCGTTCGGTCATGGCGTGCATAAATGCCTAGGATCACGAATAGCAAAAATGCAACTGCGGCTAGCGTTTGAGCGCATTTTCGACCGCTTCCCCAATATCCACTGGACAGGTAAACAAACCATTGCCCCAAACCCACTGGTTCACGCGATCTCGAGCTTGCAGGTTAATTTGTACGGCCCTAATGGCAAACGCCCCACACAAGTTGCAGTTAGTTAAACAGCTTAACCCCGGGCCAGTTAAGTAAAGCGCCCCTGACTTCACGCGACTTCTCTCACAGCGCCTTTTACAGAAACTCTTTAAAGCAACTCTTTAAAGCAACTATTTACAGCAACTATTTACCGCAACCCCCAAGCAGGAGCAGCGCAACCATGACCATACCCCCAGAACACGATGTTCAGCTAGCCCGCGCTGACGATATGGTGACAGCAACCGATATTCTGGGTAGTGCCTTCAGCCATGACCCATTGTTCAATTGGCTCAGCGAGAGGCCGGAAATCTATAGCGATTTGTTTCGTCTCGAAGCTGAATCCTTATACAAGCAACACCATTGCGTTTATCTGAATCGCGAGCGCAGTGGCGCGGCGATGTGGTTGCCCCCGGGCATCTCAACCAAATCCAATCTGCATTGGCGACTGTTGCTTCTAGGCTGGAAGCTTCGAAAGGGTGGTTTCAAACGTTTACTCTCAAGAGGGGATGCATTAGGTAAGGTAACGCTCGCGGAGCATCCTGCTGAACCACATTTTTATCTTCACTCTATTGGGGCTAGTCTTGGCCACCAAGGACGTGGCATTGGCTCTGCACTTCTAAAAGCAGGGCTCAACGCCTGTGATCAGCAGGGTGCGATCGCGTATCTGGAATCCACTAATATTAAAAACAACCCGCTTTACGAGCGCTACGGATTTGAAGTCGTTGGCGATGCGACACTACCTGATAGCGGACCAACAATATGGTTCATGAAAAGAACGGCTCAGTAATCTTTATAACTACCGTCGCCAGCCTAATCCGTTTCTGTCAATTACTCTTGGTTACTTTAGGTTTCACAGCTTTTCCAAGGTGTCGCTATTGTTAAGTCAGGCCTTCGGCGGCCCTATAACCGAGATGTCTATGAACTGGCGTTTCCGCATTTCTGACGAAACTTCTCCGGTGGAATTTTAACAGGTTAGGCCACTTATCAGAGGCCCCACAGTGAGCAAAAAAAATCCCGGCACATCGCCGGGATTTTTTGCCTCAAAGACAAACTTTACTGATGAGGTTTTATCAAAAACTTTTCACCGGTTGCTTGCTTGGAATAGGCGTTGATGGCATCGGCACTTAGTACCTCTGCTAACGAGATTTCCTGAGTGTAATGGCTGTCAAAGGTGGTTTTTATTTCATTTGCTACTCGTTGGCGTAATTCGCCAAACTTTTCCATACCAACTTTCCCGATAAATGGCGTTAACAACCAACCACCAAGGCCCCACGACATTCCAAATGCACGATTTAAAATCGTCGCTGAGCGATCCAGCCCACCGTAGATATAGACCTGCTTGTAGGTCGTTGACCCATAAATACTATGCCCGTCAGCGGTTTTATTCGCGGCTACTTCCATCGCGGTCAAAATCTGGCTAGACAGCTTACCGCCGCCTGTCGCATCAAAAGCGATCGTCGCCCCGGTTGCAACTAACGCATCAACTAGATCTTCTTTAAAT
>JABIVN010000369.1 GCA_018667205.1 Gammaproteobacteria bacterium
ATCGATCCATGTGATCTGGCACAAGATTCAAGACAACAGAAATCTCGGTTTTCATTTCAGTCGCCAGTTCGAGTTGGTAACTAGAGATTTCCAGAACGTGAAAATCCACTTTTTCTGCCAGCACATCAAGACAGGGCGTACCGATATTCCCTGCTAGTGACACGTTTTGGCCCTGATCACGGATCAGTTCGAACACGAACCTGCTCACCGTTGATTTGCCATTCGTGCCTGTTATTCCAATAATGGGCGCCGCGGCTAATTCGCCAAAGAGCTGGATATCGCCTCGCAGACTTTTGCCCTTGGCGAGCGCCATTGACACCGCTTCGTGCTCAAGAGGAACTCCCGGGCTGATAAATATTTCGTCGGCTTGCAACAAACAGCCAACGGAAATAGGACCGATGATTACGTCTGGGCTGATCCTGTTAACGGCCATAACGTTAGCCTCAACAGGATTATCGTCTGCCACCATGAAATTCTCACCGCGAGCGGCGAGGAACCTAGCGTAACTTAAACCCGTTTTCCCAAGGCCCACGATCACGTTACTTTTCCTCGCCATTTGTCACCGTGCCTGCACTCATGACTTCATCAATAACCGCATAGTCACTAAAGGGCACCTTGCCTGAGGCTAACTCCTGATAATCTTCGTGGCCCTTCCCCGCGATCACTACGATGTCATTTTCCGAAGCCATATGGATAGCTTCACAAATAGCCGCTGCCCGATCTGCATTAACATGCAGATCAACAGCACCTACCCCAGCCTGAATATCGCGAATAATAGATTCCGGTTTTTCACTACGCGGGTTGTCGCTCGTGAGCACAACACGATCAGCAAAGCGGGATGCAATTAGGCCCATCATCGGTCGCTTTGAAACATCGCGATCACCACCACACCCAAAAACGCAGCTTATGTAGCGTTCTGGAAAGTGTTCCCGCACAGCAGAAAGCGCTTTTTCCAGCGCGTCCGGGGTGTGTGCATAATCGATAATAATGGTGGCCTCCCCGGCCCGTCGTAGCACATCCATTCTTCCAGCAACGGGAGACAATTTTTTAAGAGATGCTTCAATCTTTGATGCACACCATCCCATGGAAACCAGCGTGGCAATCACCGCGAGAACGTTTTGAACATTAAATGTACCAAACAAGGGGAGTCGCGCTTTAATGATATCGTTAGCCACAGAAACAGATATCTCAAGCCCGCTAGCCGTTGCGGCCTGCTCTATCAGCGAAACATCCGTTTCTTTTTTTAAGCTATAACCAATCACCCGAACACCACTGCCCAGCCCCGCCGCAAGATCGGACGCAAAGTCATCGTCCACGTTAATGACTGCATGACTTACAGAGTCAATGTGGAACAGCAGCTCCTTTGCTTTTCGGTAAGACTCAAAAGTCCGGTGATAATCAAGATGGTCATGAGTGATATTGGTAAGCACCGCAGTCCCGACGCTGACATTTCCGAGCCTACCTTGTACTAGTCCATGTGATGACGCTTCAAGCACAACCGCTTGGCAGCCAGCGTCTACAAAACCCCGAATTTTTCGCTGAATATCAATCGCTGACGGCGTTGTAAGACCTGGGTCAGTCAACTCGCCAGAGACACCAGAGCCCATTGTGCCAATCATGCCGCATTTAACATTAGCGCTGGATAATGCCTGCGCCAATAAATGCGTGTAAGAGGTTTTCCCGTTGGTTCCAGTAACGGCAAATACTGACAGTGCTTCGCTTGGGTGGTCGTAAAAACGGCTGGCAATCGCGCTCATTCGGCTACGCAAGCCCTCAACAGCAAACATCGGCACCAATGCGTTCAATTTTTCAGGCAAAGGCTCTTCACTCAATACAGCCACCGCACCATTGCCGATAGCGGCTGCAATGTGGTCTCGACCGTCGGTGTTCTCGCCTGCTACCGCACAAAAAAGATCACCGCCTTTAACCCGCCGACTATCCTCACAAATTCCTTGAATCGCGATGGCAGGGACAGGCATGTCGGGGAGTAATTGGTTCAGCATCACCTAGGCAGCCCCCTCTTTAAGCTGGACTGCAGGCGGTACGTTCAGGATCCGAAGGGCACTCTGCATAACTCTCGAAAAGACCGGTGCAGCTATCGAGCCCCCGCCTGATTTGTCGCTCTTTGGTTCGTTGATAAGCACCACACCCACTAGCCTTGGGTGGTCAACAGGTGCCATACCGGAGAAAAATGCGAGATGACGAGTATCTTCGTAACCCGATTCTCCCATCTTTCTCACTGTTCCTGTTTTACCCGCAACCGAATAACCTTCAATGGCTGCTTTTTTTGCTGTGCCTTCTGTCACGACCAACGCAAGTATCTGCTTTAGTTGATCCGCGACCTTTGTGGAATAAATTCGCTGATCATTTCTACCCGTGCCTTGGATCAGACTGATATCTTTCTTGATCCCGCCACTTGCAATAGTCAGGTACGAGGCCGCCAGTTGTAACGGCGTGACCGTAAGCCCATAGCCGTAGGCAAATGTCACCCTCTCGATGTCTTTCCATCTTCGGTGATTCGGCAAAAAACCTGAACTTTCTCCCGG
>JABIVN010000042.1 GCA_018667205.1 Gammaproteobacteria bacterium
ATGATCAGCGTTCAGGAAACGCTCGGCAGTTTCACCGCAAAGCTTGGCGTACTGAATGGTTGTTTCCGGGTCAATCGTAAATTGTTTCTCATCAAAATTTAGATTGAGGTACTTTTCTCGAATCTCCTCGATATCAGCGTCCAAAAGGTGTCCCCTAAAAATGAAAAGCTTTGTAAAAAAGCATTATCTAGTGTTTGAAGTTGATGGCCTTGAATTCCCCAGCCTGCAGTGCAGATACCAGATCGGCCATGTCGTTAATATCGTGGGTGAATTCTGTGCCGCAGCGGCCTATGTGGCTGACGATATGTGAGTCGCTGCCGCCGATACCCTGGTAGCCCAGGTCTTCGGCATTATTGATAGCAATCTGGTCTTCGTTATCGCGACTACCACCATTAAATATTTCAACGATCTTTACGCCGTTTGGAATGCCTAGTTCTTCGGTGTGAGCGAACATGCCGACCCTTGGTCTTCCAGGATGACAAGGCACCGCCACTGCGCCGTGTGCTTCGCAGGTTTCAATGACGCTCTCGAGCGACAGGTTGATGCTACTGAAGTCGAATGCTTGGGTTAACGGTTCTGTCACGCCAAATACCAGCACGTGGCCGTATTCGGTTTCCACTTCACTGCCTTTAAGTATCACCAGGCCATGCTTTTCTGCCAGGCTAGAGTAATCGGATTCGAAGTCGTGCTGCCGGTGCTCGGTGAGCACAAAACCGTCAAGCGGCATGCCCTTCGATCTAATCCACTGGCAGTAGTTTTCCACTTTGGCGCGTCCGTCGTCAGACTTAATCGAGTGTGTGTGCAGATCTAGTATCAATTGGGTTCCTCAATTCAGGCAATGAAATTGCCATAGGGTCAGTATATGTGCAAGGTAATTGAGCTTAAATATAGCGATGTATTTACTAGTCAACTGCTGGCAAACGGGCGGAAGCGTAGCCCTAAAATCAATCACTTGGGGTGCTGGTGGGGCTCAAGTTCTGCGTGCGGTTCCACGCCTTGATCAGTCAGTTGAAAGATACTGGTGTTGATGTGGTCTTCGTTAATCTCCATCAGGCCAATAGTCCCAAGACGTAATGACTGGTTACGGGGCAAGGTTGGTGAACCTGGATTAATGTATAGGCGGTTATTGATGCTTCTGACGTCTTCAAAGTGGGTATGCCCGTAGACAATAACGTCCGGGTTTAGGTTAGGGAAATGCTTGTCCAGGTGACGTTCCAGACGATCCGGCGATTTACGAATGGGCGAAGGGAAGTGATGGATTAGGCCGATAGAGACGTCACCGAGTTCAATAAACCAGGTGTCCTGCAGTCTGTGATCAATGATATCGAGGTCGCCATTACCCCTTGAGACGTAGGTTGGGGCAATGTTGGACAAATGTTCAACAATCTCCAGCGTGTGCAGGTCGCCTGCGTGCAGGATGGCATCAACGCCTTCAAAAGCACGAGAGGCCTGTGGCCACAGGTCCGCTAGGGTTCCGGGCATGTGAGTATCAGCGATTAGGCCGATTTTCATGTCAATCCTTCGATGATCAAATCAGCGGTGCATTGTACCTGTTTGCCCGCGATTTAGCGTAGGCTTAGTCTTTTTGGGTTTCTGACTATGGAGAGTGCCGGATATGAAAAAAGTTGATCGTCGTTCCTTCCTAAGACTTGGGGCCGTAACAGGTCTTGCTGCGGGTATGCCAGTTAAGGCGGCCGTTGATGCTTCTTCCTCATCTTTATCCTCATCTTCCGCTTCATCCCCAGGGGTAAAGCATTACGTCAGGCTGGGAAGAACAGAGCTCAAGGTGTCTGATATTTCCTTTGGGTCCTTCCCCCTTCGTTATGGGGAAGAGCATGTTGTTCATCATGCGATGAACCAAGGCATTAACTATTTTGATACCGCGGAAAGTTACGGTGACGGGACCTCAGAGACGGTCCTGGGTAGGGCTTTAAAAGGCAAGCGGGACCAGGTCTATGTTGCGACCAAAATAAGCGCCGGCAGCCGTGACAGTGCAGCATCCATGATGCAGCGCCTGGATGAAAGCCTGTCGCGATTACAGACTGACTATGTGGATATCTTTTTTAACCATGCGGTGAATGATCTGTCGCGGTTAAAAAATGAAGAATGGTCAACATTTGCCGACAAAGCCAGGTCCCAGGGCAAGGTTCGGTTCCTTGGGATGTCAGGGCATGGCGGTTATCTGACCGAGTGTGTGGATTACGCGGTGGAACAGGACATGTTTGATGTGTTGTTGCTGGCGACCAACTTTGGTGAGGATCCTGCTTTTTATGAAAGGTTTACCCGCGCGTTTGATTTTGTCGCTAACCAGCAGGGTTTGCGTGCCTCTATGGCAAAAGCGAAGCAAAAGGATATGGGGATTGTGGCCATGAAAGTGCTCCGCGGTGCCAAGCTCAATGATATGCGCCCATACGAGCAACAGGGTTACACCTATTCGCAGGCAGCCTTTAAGTGGGTGCTCAATATGCCACAGGTTGATAACTTGATTGTGACCATGCGAAACCGTGACCAGATCGACGAATACCTTGGTGCGTCCGGTGCCGGTGAAGTCTCGCAGACGGATATGGATCTTCTACAACAGTATGCGCAGATCACTGATGCCAGTTACTGCCGTCATGTCTGTAATGACTGCGAGGGAAGTTGCCCCTTTAATGTACCGATTGCAGATGTTCTTCGAATGCGGATGTACGCCACTGACTATGGCGATTTTTCGATTGCGAAGCAGGAATATGCAAAGCTTGATGCCAATGCCAGCCCCTGTCTAAGTTGTGATGGGCGCCCCTGCAAAGACGCCTGTACGTATGAAATTCCAATTGCAGATCTGTGTGGCCCGACCCACACGATGCTGACCTGATGACTAACTGAGTTGTAAATCCATGGTAAATCATATCCACCTTGATCTTGTAGGCGGCTTATCTGGTGACATGTTCATCAGCAGTATGCTGGATGCGTTTCCTCAGTTTAAGCAAGGCCTTGGACAGGTAATCAACGATGCTGGATTTCCTGACCTTGTTGAACTGGAAACGCTTGATCATGATGACGGTACGCTTACCGGCACCCGGTTTACGGTAAACGCTGTTGAACAGGAAGGTCACCATCA
>JABIVN010000370.1 GCA_018667205.1 Gammaproteobacteria bacterium
CAGCGCCGGTTGATCCAGCAGCGGTTGATCCGGCGTCAGTTGAATTGGTAGCCGAGCTTACCGTCGCTGAAGCACTGTGGCGGCCTTTTAATCGTTGGATCGTCGAAGGCAATTTGACGAAAGCAGATGGCACCACGGATGTTGGTGGTTTTGTGATTGCCGAGTTGGTCAAAGCTGCCGGCACTCGTATCGAGATTGGTCGAGCAACGGTCGACATCCTCCCGGTACCCGGTTTTGACATTGCCAACCGGCCCATCAGTCCTGCTATTCTGAATAATGTGGACGTGGAGAAGGACCACGTAGAGGTTTCTGCGATCTCCAGTGACGGAAGCCAACAGTTTAAAGTGGTCTCTTTCATTAATGCAGCGCCAGAGCCGATTGCTCATGTGGGGACTGAAGTGGTGCTTGAGGCGGTTGAGATCTTGACTGACAATCGCGTTGTCATCCATGGTTATGCTTCTTTCCAAGGCGCGGCAGCAACGGGCGTTGCTGTCATTACCACCGACGTGAGCAACCAGCTGTTTGAAGCGGAGCTTGTGCCAGCCCCTGATCCCCTGGCTGGTGGTTTTGACTTTGTCAAACGCCCAATCTTTGGTAACGGGGGTTTCATAGATGGCGAGACGCTAACGGTAACGGTTGATGATGTTGGTTTTGCCACCTCCGTGGTTGATTTGTCGGCTGAGACAGTCTTTATTCCAGCGGTTGCAGATCCTGTTGTAGTTGCAGCGTTAGAAACAACGGTTGCAGGTCTAGCACCAGTTGATCCAGCAGCGGTTGATCCAGCAACGGTTGATCCAGCAGCGGTTGATCCAGCAGCAGTTGATCCAGCACCGATTCATGTTGAACCGTTACCGATTTCGCCAATTACCTCAGCATCTGAGGCGACCACCCATGGTCTGCAATCTTTGCGCACGGCGGTGATAAGTGATGGGGGAGTTCCTCTGCCTGGTAATCTTGGCGATTTTGTTCGCGACCGTGAGGCAGCGATTAAGTTAGGCAAGGCACTTTTCTGGGACATGCAAATGGGTAGCGACGGTATTCAGGCTTGCGCGAGTTGCCACTACAAGGCGGGTGCTGACGGGCGATCTCAGAATCAGATGAATCCGGCATTACTGAGTTTTGTTAATGAACGAGAGGGCGATATCAAAGGCTACTTTGACGCGCAAGGCAGTCCCGATACTGTTTTCCACACGGCAGGGCCCAACGAAAGTGTTGTGGCTTCAGACTATCCTTTCGTCAAGAAAATTCAGGATTATGTCCAGAATGATGACGGTAGCATTGGTCCAGCGCCGGGTAACAGTAACGATATCACCTCGTCCATGGGTGTTTTTCTGACCTTGTTTAAGGGCAGTGTGGAAGCTCAGGCTGTTGATTGGGGTGATCGGTTAGAGGATCCGGTCTTTAACGCAGAAAGGGCAGATAACGCAGTTTATATGGCGAGCGCAGACACCGTACGCCGTGTGGCACACCGTAACGCGCCGTCGACCTATAATGCCGTGTTTAACTTCACCAACTTCTGGGATGGACGCGCCAATAACGACTTCAATGGCCAAAATTCGTTTGGTCAGCAGGATCAGAATGCAAAAGTTTGGGTGCAGCAAAGTGATGGTTCGGTTTTGCAGGAAGCTGTTGTTCTGGACAATGCCAGCTTGGCATCACAGGCAGTTGGCCCCGCCCTAAGTCATTTTGAAATGTCTTTTGGTAATCCGAGTGCTGGCAACGCTCGCACGTTCCCAGAAATAGGCAAGAAGCTACTGAGGGGAAGCGCACCCATAGTTCCGCTGGGTCAACAGATTGTTGACCCGGACGATAGCGTGCTGGGTGCACTTTCATTGAGTCCATCTCCTGGTCTTAATGTCGACTATAAAACGCTCGTTTATGCAGCGTTCAAGCCAGAGTATTGGGGGTTTGACGGTAGGTTTGAGTTAAGTCAGGCTGAGCTTTCATCTGAAGTGACGGCTGGTTATTTGGTCGTTGAAACGATTGAGGGAACAAGCACAGAAGCCACGGCAACGGAAGCCAGTTCGCCTGATGCGGTTGATGAATTGTCAACGTATGGTCAATATTTGACCGCCCCTGATGCATCAACAGAGAAGGCACGTTTTACTCAGGCAGAGGCAAACTTTGCCATGATCTTCGGTATTTCAGTCATGATGTATGAATCGACGCTGATTTCCGACCAGACACCGTACGATCAATGGATGGAGACAGGCGAATTGAATGATGGGTTTGGCGCTGAAGAACTTAACGGGCTTAATGTCTTTACGGGTAAAGCTGGATGTGTGGCTTGCCATGTTGGTCCTGAACTGACTAACGCGACAGTGAGATATGCACGTGATGAAATAATCGAGCCTATGCCGATGGCAGAAGGTTTTGCGCTGTACGACAATGGTTTTTATAACCTAGGCGTCACACCAACGACTGATGATATCGGCCGGGGGGGTAAGGACCTTAACGGCAAGCCTTTAGCCTTCTCGAGACAGGCCTTGTTTAACCGTAGTGGTATCCAGAGTCTGGGATTCCCGATAAAGGGTAATGAAACAGTTCCTACGACGGGTGAGCTAGGCAACATCGTTTGTACCGATGCTGATGCTGACGGTTTCTGTGATTCTGGTACATCGATCGTTCCAGAGTTTCAGCGGGTTGCTGTAGACGGTGCCTTCAAAACACCAGGACTACGTAACTCGGAGTTAACGGGCCCGTATTTCCATAATGGCGGTGTGGCAACCTTGAAACAGGTGGTTGAATTCTACGACCGTGGCGGCAACTTTTGTGGCTTGAATTTGCATGATCTGAGCCCGGATATGTCTCCGCTAGGTTTAAGTGACGTCGAAAAAGACGAACTAACGGCCTTCATGGTAGCGCTTACTGATGATCGGGTGAAATACAGCAAAGCACCGTTTGATCATCCTCAGTTGTTGATACCAACGGATGGTTTTCAAGATAGCCTAGAAGAGTTGCATGAGATTCCTGCTGTCGGTGCCGGTGGCTCTGAGGCGGCGTTGACGACGTTTCTTGGCTTGGACCCACAAGACAGCATCTTTACGCCTGAGGGGATTTGCTCCAATGGCGCGGTGCCTCACCTGTAGCATTACAACGTTTCATCATTGAACCGGTAATGGGCTCGTGTCGTTCGATCCGGACGACACGAGCCATAATGCAGGTTGCCTTACCACGTGATCAAGGAACGCTGTCCAGGCGCCGGTCGATTCTGCCGGAGCAGGCAGATGTTTGCCTTCCATCCAGGTTACAACGGAACGCTCTCTGAAGTAACAGCTGGATCAGTATTAAAAACCCTTGAGCCTGTTTCACAGCCTCAATTGTGAAGGTGGGCCGTCCCCTCCCTCTAATTGTTAGGTTTGATAACCCGGCGCTAAATTAGCGATGTTTTCGTTTTATGCTACAGAGGCCTTCAGCACCAAATTTGATGTGCTAGTGTCAGAATTAATTCCTGACTAGTCTTGATACCAGCGTTCTATGAGAAGGTCTTCGATACCGCCACGGCTCAGATTGAATCGTTAATGTTTACGTAGGTCCCTCCGGTAACGCTAAATTACCGACAAGTTTAGTTGTCAGTACTGTCAATATCCGGCGGCTCAAAAGAGAACCAGGATTGCAGCCTACAGCGGTCGGTACAGGGGATGATCTGGCTCACGGATTTGTAGAATGTTCAGCGCAAATTCATCCGGTGTCATCGCTCCAATTGAGTTCGGAAATGAATGGGACCAATCTAGTATGTAGGTACGTTTAGAGATTCGCCATTCTCCGTGTCTTTTTTCCAGTTCATCAAGGTAGCGGCCACCGTACATACTGTCGCTTAGGGTACCTTCATCGTCGGCCGCTGTGCCGACTGCGATCCCGTAGCATTCACCTACGGCTTTGTCGCCGCTAATCTTGATGATCACGCTTGTCGACATGTGCCATCTGCGCAGGGCTTCTTTTTCATGGGGCATCACAGTTTTGACCCAATCAGTGCCGTTACCCTTAAAGAAGCCGAAATCGATATCGGCATCAGGCCAAAAGCAACTTTCTTGTCCCGGTGTGTCTAACCAGTCCTGGGTGCGTCCGTATCGCATGATGACGTCTTCACAAGCCTTTTTGTCGAGTAGTTCCTGTAGTTTTGGATCCATGATTCCTCCGGTCATTGAACATTAGTGAGTCGTGAGGTCAGCATAGCTAAAAAATGGGGTGTGCTACAAAAAAATAGTGTGTCACCAAAGCGGG
Source organism: Gammaproteobacteria bacterium (assembly GCA_018667205.1). Classification (GTDB taxonomy): domain Bacteria; phylum Pseudomonadota; class Gammaproteobacteria; order Pseudomonadales; family Azotimanducaceae; genus UBA9659. The sequence continues at coordinate 4,225 of JABIVN010000370.1, forward strand.
GAATAACTGTCCCGGTTAAATATTGGCTGTTAAGGGGTTTTATGCTGTGGCCGTTGCGGCGGCAAGTATCGATATTGCCCTGGATTAAGCAGGCAGAGCGACTGTTTAGCCAAACGATGATTGCAGGTGTGTCCAGTGCCAGGACAAAGTCCAGCGGGAAATCGTCGACTGTTGCACAAGATTTTTCGACTTTTAGCGTGATTACATCTGCTGGTAGTGGGCGAGTGCCGGAGTCCAGCCCGGGCGCTAGCGTGGGTTCCAGAAGCAATATTTCGTGTATACCTGTGCCAACTGAAGTGGCCCTGAAGCGGCAGATAAGTGGTATCCCTATCCTTAGGAAAAAGCAGGCGTTCACGAGGGCGCGCAAATTGCTGTCCTCGCCACGAATACTGGTGCGCTGTAGTGAAGAATATCGTAAACCTGATAATCGCCCGGGTTTGGAATGTGTTTTCTCAATAGGCCTACTACCAGGTTTTGGGCCAGAGTTTATACATTTTGTTGTCGTAGGATTCTTGGTTAGTGTATCGAGAGAAAGAAAGGCCCTGATTTCAAAGAAACTCATATGAGACTTCAGTCAGTTCCGGTTCATGGGCGCTATTATTTTTTGCTAATTGTTCCTTAACGCTTGGCCCGAGGCACCTAGCCCCATTTGCCGCGAGAGCGGAGTCACCTGGCGTTAGTAATTTTTCGATCACTTCTTTCATGGCGATGCCATCTATTGTCAGTGGGTTATTCTATAATTTGCTACTCTTGTAGCGCAGAGAATCCCCCCCTAACAACGTACAATCGCCATCCGAGGATAAAAATATTGGTGTTGTGATGATTAAAGTTGTGGATCCCCATTTAGTGGGACTCTCAAGGGATCGATTGTCTCGAGTTTCGGGTTGGCTGGACGAACTGATCGCCAGTGAACGTGTTGCCGGTGCCAGTGTGCTGGTGGGTAGGTTCGGAAAAGCGGCGTACTTTCGTGCCGCAGGCATGGCCGATCTGGCAGAGGGAAAAGCTTTCTCTGAAGATACTGTGGTCAGAATATATTCCATGACTAAACCCATTGTCAGTGTCGCGGCGATGATGCTGTTTGAAGAAGGTTGCTTCCAGTTAGATCATCCGGTGAGTGATTATCTGCCGGAATTTTCCAGTCAGGTTGTCTGGCAGAATGGCGACGTTGGACATACAAAACCGGTAGTTCAGCCGATGCTGATATGGCATCTGCTGACGCACACTTCCGGATTAACTTATGACTTTATGAATCAAAATGTAGTGGATGCTGAGTACCGCGCGAAAGGAATTACCCATCCATCAGCTCACAAGAGCCTCGAAGGCTGGGTAAAAGCACTTGCTGAGATTCCTTTGATAAGTGAGCCTGGTACGGAATGGAACTACAGCGTCTCAACAGATGTGTTAGGTAGATTGGTAGAGGTCTGGTCCGGTTTATCTTTAGAAAAATTTCTAACCACCAGGATATTTGAACCGCTTGGTATGCATGACACGGGGTTTCATGTGCTCGAGGCTAATCACGCAATGTTTGCGTCACTGTACCGCCCGAGCGTTGGTCCAGTGATGGGGGATTCCGCGCCACCGCCTTTATCAGCGCGGGGTGGGCTCAAATTACTGGATGCTGCTTCGACTAGTGAATACAGGGAGCCTGTCAGCATATACTCGGGTGGTGGTGGCTTGGTATCCACCATCAATGACTATTCGCGGTTTTGCCAGATGTTAATGAATGGGGGGGGGTTCTCAGATAAACGTCTACTCTCTCCGGTGACCGTTGAATATATGCGGACTAATCATTTGCCGGATGGCAAAGATATGGCGGCCATGGGGCAGCCAGTCTGGAGTGAAACGACTTACGATGGCATTGGGTTTGGTTTGGGGTTCGCGGTGGTATTGGATCCGATCAAAGCGAAAATGATGACTTCAACAGGCGAACATCACTGGGGGGGTGCGGCTAGCACGATGTTCTGGCTGGATCCCGAAAAGGAAATGTGGGTGATTTTTCTGACGCAGTTGATGCCATCTACAACCTATCCTATTCGGCGTGAGCTCAGGACGCTTGTTTACCAGGCTATTGTTAATTAGATGTCACTGAATTGTGATTTTTTTGTTTACCAGTAGCCCAATTAGATCCGTTATGGTCGGTGGTTCATAACAGTCTTTGTCAGCGACTGAAGCTTAATCACTTCAGGTGTCCTGGGATGAACCGCGGAAAATTGGCTGGCTGGCACCAGAGGCAGGATTTTAGTAAGCGGCCCTACTAAGCGCCTCCTTGAATTAAAGTAATCGTTGAGAACCTTTCAGCCAACCAAACCCAATTGAAGTTATTCGAGTTCTGCTAACATTTCATCGTAGTTATTGAACCCGAGTACTGGCGTTATCTGCTCTCGCCAGGTTTCGTCGATTCTGGCGAGCGTTCTGTTGCTTAGTATTGTTCGGGAACCGACCCTGCCGTCACGTACTTTCGCGCTATCACTGCCCGTTGGTAGGTTGGACATCTCTTCGCTTTTTGTTCGCATTAGAGCATCATCGAAGCGGTTTTTGTGCGCGAGCATGAAGGGTAGGGAGGAATGCTCTAGCGTCAATGCAAGCAATTCCTGATCTAAGTTGATACCAATAAACTCAGCGATTCGTTCAATAGTGCTGGAACTGTTCCTTAGCATTAATTCGTAGGCAAGAAACAGGACGTCAGGTTCGTTTCGCCTTGGCCACCATGAAAGCAGGTGCTTGAAGTAGTTGTCGTCTCGCATTATCTGTGACTCAACGAATTCGTCGATTGGCACACAACCGGGTTCAAGGAACCAACCTTCATTGAACTTATAGAAGGACACTGCCGCGTCCCCAAAGTTGCGCACGACGTTAATGTAGCGTCCTCCCTTAGGCACCAAATCGGCGCTTAGGTGACTTTTAAACGCTCTGGGGTTTGCTCTTTGTTCGGCGTCCAGATCAAGCCCGAGAGAGACGCTCGTCTCGATCCACGGTACCACTCGCGAGATATCGTCGAAATCCATGTCCCCGCGAGTGCGCAAGGTATGGACGATCTGTTGGGTCCAAGTCGTGCCGCTCTTGCTAAAAGGCGTGATCACCACATCGGTTGGCCTGAGTTTTAGGGACAGACCTTTCGCGTATCCTGCCGCAGAAAAGAGTGGTTGGGTTATTGCTCGTAATTCGGCAAGGCTAGTGGCGCGTTTTGCAGGTTTCGTCTTATCCAAATTAGTTCCATGTGGTTGTCAGCGGTATGTCAGCCTGCGTGAACGCTCACTCGTTTCACAAGCCAGAACATGGCAATAAACAATACAACATACATCCCGGCAGCGAAAGCGTAAGGAATAGTTGGATTATATTGATACATCAGGCCGCCGATGAAAGGACCAATAGTAAAGCCAAGAGGGCCGCACGAACCTGCTACCCCCGCTACAGCGCCCTGTTCTGCTGGAGACACAGCCAGGGAGGCTCCAGCCATGAAACCTGGGCCAGCCAGCCCCATGCCGAATCCAAGAAATGTCATGGCAAGGGTGAGCAGCAATTGTGTTTCAACGAAGGTCATCAACGTGAATGCAACAACCAGTACAGGCATTGCGAGTCTTAGCAGGGTAAAAGGTTTGATATCGAGTCTTTGAACCACCACAAGTTGTGCGAACAATGATGCTGCGCCGGTGCACATCATAGCAAGGCCAAAGGTTTGGGCGGTTTCGCCGGGACCAAGTCCCAGAACGTCCTGAAACCTGAAGCCCATTGTCTGCTGCACGAGCGCAAACCCTGTGAACATGCAAACGCCTACAATGACAAATGGCAATATTCGTGGGTCCGTGTAGCGAAGTCGTCTAGCCGGCCTGTGCTCACTTGGATTGTGTGGCGATTCCGGCAGGAACTTAAGAATAAATAGGCCATTCAGGAACGCGAAGACCGCGATTGTCCACAAAGGCGCAAGTAAGGATATGACCGCTAGGCCGGCTAGCGCCGGGCCGAGAATAGAACCGATGTTATTGGCGGCACCGGCGGCTCCCATGCCTTTCGTTCGGTTGCTGATATCGGTGATGTCTGCCATGTAGGCCGTCGCCGCGGGCATGCCGGCGGACATAATGCTTGCGTGTGTCACGCGCGCGACGATCAGGGCGATAAAGAGAGGCGTGCCTAGCAACCAACCAGATAGACCAAGATTGAGTACGGTGTTGAATACGATAGTGCCCATGGAAAACCCGAACACGCCGATCAACATCACTCGCCGGCGTCCATATCGGTCGCTCAGCCTCCCCCAGTGTGGTGAAGAGAGGAATACCGCCAGTGACGAGATTGAAATAATGCTGGTGATCTGAAAGTCCTGCAACCCGAGTTCACGGCCCAGAGGTGCAAGGACAGGAAACAGAACCGAAAAGCCCATCCCCATGATGACCAGGGAAGCGAGTAGTGTGCGACGGGATCTTTCGTATTGTGCGCTAGATGGGGCTGGTTCGATTGTGGGTTCCCGGTGCTGTGAGTCAAAGCTGACTC
>JABIVN010000371.1 GCA_018667205.1 Gammaproteobacteria bacterium
ACGTTTAGGTTTAGGGAACAGATGATCTAGCGGTACTTCCTGTAGTAGATGGTCACATCGCCAAACTCTTTCAGTTCGTCAAGATCGGGAATGGTGGTTGTGCTGATATCGCCAATCTTTTCGAACCCATTGAAGACGCTGTCGTCGCGAATGCGCGAGTCGGCGATAAGGACTTCATCGGCGTAACGCCCTAATCGTTCCAGCCAAGGAATGTTCTCTCGATCATAAAGTACATCAGCTGCAATCAGCAGATCGACTTTATCGACGCACAGTTCAAGGTCCTCAAGGGTGTCGAGTTCGACCTGATTCGCTTTACTGTTGACGATACAGGCATCCAATGCATGTTTATCCAAGTCGCAAGCGATAACCGAAGTAGCGCCGGAGATTGCCGCCGCGATCGCGACGACGCCGGAGCCTGCGCCAAGATCCAGAACCGTTTTGTTTCTACAGACCTCTGGATGGGCAACAAGATGCGCAGCCAGGGCTTGGCCACTGGCCCAACAAAACGCCCAGTAAGCAGGCTTATCCATGATGGCGAGCATTTCTTCGTCGGGTAGTCTGCCTTTTGGATAGTCTTCAGAAATCAGGTACAGAGCGATGTCGGGGCATAAAGGTAGCCGCGTTAAGGCTAATGAACCCGTAGTGATTGTTTTATTAAGGTTCTTTGTGAGCAGGTCGTTCATAGATGGCGCTAGTCTACAGAGTCAACCGGCCTTACTTCCAACCTTCCTTGTGTAAGTATTCTTTGTGTAAGTATTCTTTGTGCAAGTATTTTTAGTGTAAGTGTTCTTTGTGTACGTGTTCTTTGTGTAAGAATGGGCCGGTCATTAGACTTAGGCACACTGCCGTCAGTTAATAAATAGTAGAGGTTTTTTTGCGTCCTGAAAAAATTGATCCAGCAGACCTTAAGACTCAGCAGGTTGGTCCTGTCAGTATTCTGTTCGGCTACGAGAATGGTAAATACCCGTATGGGAATTCTTTAATCGTAACTGGAAGCCGGCAGGCGGCGATCATTGATCCGTCTCTTGGGGTTGTGGCCCGAAAAGACGTACTACCGAGCATTGACATGGTAATCCATAGTCATGTCCACGAAGATCACATCGCTGGTACACATTTGTTCCATGGGGTGCCCTGGCATGCTCACAGCATGGACGCGTTAGGACTGGAAAGTATTGAAGGCCTGATGAAAATTTATGGGACACCTTCTGGCCCTGAATACGATGAATTCAGGCAGGAGATCGAAACGTCTTTTTACTACCCTAAAGGGGGCGAAGTACAACCGTTCGACGAGGGACATGTTTTTGATTTGGGTGATGTCACCGTTAAGGTGTTGCATACGCCGGGACATACCCGCGGTCATTGTTGCTTTCTTATTGAGTGGGGCGAAGATCTGGCAAACAAACTGGTGTATCTGGGTGACATAGAGCTGACGGGGTTTGGGCCCTATTATGGAGATGCCTGGTCTGACCTCAATCATTTTGAAGAAAGTATCGATCGCTTAAAGCACGTCGATGCCGGCTGGTGGTTGACATTTCATCACAAGGGATTGATTGAAGGTCGCGATACTTTCCTTGCGATGCTCGATCAGTTCGAGTCGATGATCCAGGACAGGGAGTCTCGGTTGCTTGAGTTCATCAAGGAGCCCAGATCAATGGCTGAAATCATTGATCACCGGTTTGTCTACAGACCTGGCCAGACTGGGTTCCTGATTGATGAGATCGAACGGCGCAGTATGGGAATGCACCTTGACCGGTTGATAGAGAAAGGCCACGTGCGCTTTAGTGGCGGCGCTTATCAGGAGATCGTATCTTGAGTAAAGACGTGGCGAGTGAAGATGTCGTTAGTGAAGTGGATGTTTCGACAATTGGGGAAGACGTACCGCTACTGGAAGGACTCCGCACAACCAGGGCTATCCGGCGGCTGAAGCCGGACCCGGTTCCTATTGAATTAGTGAAGAAAGTCTGCGAAGCCGGTACTTATGCACCAAGCGGGGGGAATCGCCAGCCCTGGTTTTTTGTGGCTGTAACAGACAAAGAAAAGCGAGCAAGAATCGCTAACCTGTATCGATCAACGTTTCGCGAATATATTGTTCCTGCAAAAGAGGCTGCTAGATCTCCTGATTATCCAGAAGCTAAAAAGCGGAATATGAAGGCCGCGATTTACCTTGCGGAACACCTGCATGAAACGCCCGTGCTGTTGTTCATCGCAGGGTGGACCCGTCGCGACCAGCCGCAATCACAGGCGTTGTTTCCGGCTATTCAAAACATCCTGTTGGCCTGCCGGGCAGTTGGATTAGGCGCGTCTTTAACGACCGCGCACCGCGCCCATGGTGAAGAAATTGATACCCTGATAGGTCTCGACCCTCACAAGACTCCCAGCATTGCGATGTTGCCGATAGGCTGGCCAAAGGGCCGGTATGGCAAACCTACACGCAGGTCTATCGATAAGTGTTTTTTCGTTGATAGCTATACAGTTTGATCGCTGCACCATGCCGTACCAACACTATTTACCACCAACACTACTTAGTAGTAATTATAGGATCACCGGGCTACCACTAGCGGGACTACGACGAGCTAGGTCAGGACGGGCTGGTCTTCAGGTTCCTCGTGGCGTCCGGGCGTCGCGCGTTCAGCCAGTGTTGGATCAATCGAACGGTAATAGTAGACATCGCCCTTGAGCGTTCTCTCGATTCGCTTGCGTGTCATCAGACAGTGCAGATGGGCAATGCATTCTCCCAGTCCCATAAACATAGAAGCGCCTTCCAGTTTGCG
>JABIVN010000372.1 GCA_018667205.1 Gammaproteobacteria bacterium
CCTCTCCAAGGTTGGGTTATCGGATAAAGAGAAAAGGTACCCGGTTGCGTTGTCAGGTGGAGAACAACAAAGAGTGGGTATAGCCCGAGCAGTGGTCAATAAACCCCCGCTTTTATTAGCCGATGAGCCTACTGGAAACCTGGATCCGGCATTATCACAGGAAATCATGGATCTGTTTAGTCAGTTCAACCAGGTCGGTGTCAGTGTTCTGATTGCGACCCATGATTTGGATCTTGTCCAGAGAATGGCTAAGCGAGAGCTTATTTTGCGACATGGGAAGCTCGTTAATAGCGAGGTCGCATGAGGTCAGGAGCGGGTGCAACGGTTGCTAAGACGGATCGCCGGGACCGACTGGTAGCCTGGCTGTCTCACCACCGGCGCGTCTGTCTCTCAACCTTAGCTGAGCTTCTTGGGAACCCGGTTTCTAGCATGATGACCTGGTTGGTTATCGGAATTGCGCTTGGGTTGCCCTTGATTCTTTATGTGGTGTTGCAGAACGTGTCTTCTATTAGTGGCGACTGGGGCGGTAAGCCAAGGGTTGCCCTTTATCTTACCCAGGAAGCTACTCTTCAGGCAGGACAGGCGCTTACAAGGCAAATTGAGCAACGCGTTGATATAGACGAAGCCGTCTTCATATCATCAACGAACGCCTTACAGGAGTTTCAACGAAGGTCGGGGTTTGGTGAGGTTTTATCCACACTCGATCGGAATCCTCTGCCACATGTTATCGAGGTCGTACCCGCAAACCCTGATCCCATTGACCTAAAAAGGTTGGTTAGCGCCTGGGAGGTCAACGCACTCATAGGTAATGTCTCCGTTGACCTTCAATGGCTTGAACGATTGTTCGCGCTGTTGGTCTTTGCCGAAAGGCTGGTTACCGCGCTCGCGATTGTTCTTGGTTTGGGCGTCATGTTAATCATGGGCAACACGATTCGGCTTGCCATCGAAAATCGGCGCCAGGAAATTGAAGTCACCAAGCTCGTAGGCGGTACCGATGCGTTTGTGCGGCGTCCCTTTCTTTACCTGGGGTTCTGGTATGGGTTGGGCGGCGCCGTGACGGCATTTTTTTTGTTGCAGACGAGCCTGTATTTTTTATCTTCGCCTGTCGAGATGCTGGCGCAGAGCTACCGGGACAACTTCGCGCTTCAGGGGCTGGATTTGCTTGGTAACTTACTGTTGCTGGTATCTGGTTCAATCCTTGGCATCATTGGATCTGTGCTTGCTGTCTCTAGACATCTGGTCGATATTGAGCCGGGATAGGCTGGTAAACTGCAGAACACACGATTAGCAGTCTGTAAACCGGAGTGCTAGAATCCTGCCCCCTGGGGCCTTGGTCATTGAGTCTGCGGTTATTCTCTCTTTTTCGAACCGGCGAACGCTTGAAATGACCAATATCCAGAGTAACTAATATCTAGAGTAACTAATATTTAGAGTGGCTAGTATTTAAATAAAATGACGATGTCTAAAGAACTCACACCCATGCCAGTACTATCTCCGGGCGACAGCCTGGAAGCTTACGTGCAGGCTGTAAACGGTATACCCGTGCTGACTTCCGAGCGTGAACGTGAGTTGGCCGAACAGCTGTTTGGTGACGGCGATGTGGACGCTGCTCGACAGTTAGTGATGGCTCACTTACGATTTGTAGTCTATGTTGCAAAAGGTTATTCAGGTTACGGCTTGTCAGAAGCAGACCTGGTTCAGGAAGGAAACGTGGGGCTGATGAAAGCCGTGCGTCGTTTTAATCCGGAATTTGGTGTCCGATTGGTTTCCTTTGCCGTGCACTGGATCAAGGCTGAGATTCACGAGTTTATTTTGAAGAACTGGAGAATTGTTAAAATAGCGACGACAAAACCCCAGCGCAAATTGTTCTTCAACCTCAGGAGTGCGAAGAAACGTCTTGGTTGGATGAACGATACTGAGGTCCGTGACGTTGCAGAGCAGCTCGGTGTCGCGCCTGAAGATGTGCGCCAGATGGAAACAAGGCTCTCAGCTCATGATGAGGCCTTCGAACTGGATTCTGATGAAGATGATGGCTTTACGCCTTCCCACTACCTCACAGACAAGACACTTGATCCTGCGGTGATTACGGAAAAAGAAAGCTTCGCCGGCGCTCAGCGCCGCAAACTGGCGAACGGTTTTAATGATCTAGATGCGCGGTCTCGGGAGATCGTTCAGCGGCGGTGGTTAACTGATAGTAAAACCACTCTCCAGGAGTTGGCAGACCAATTTGGAATCTCTGCGGAACGCGTGCGTCAGCTCGAACAAAATGCATTGAAGAAACTGAAACTCAGTTTTAGCTAACAGACGTCAGGCTTCCCTCATCGTGACACTAAAAATCATATTTCTATTTGCAGCGTTTGCGGGGGCGCTTGGCGTTGTTCTTGGTGCATTCGGTGCTCATGCGCTTCGTGGGAGTATTGAGCCAAGGTTAATGGAAACCTTTCAGACGGCCGTTCAGTATCAATTGATTCACGCACTTGCCTTACTACTGGTGTCGCTCACCATAGGGTGGCTAGGACAAAGCCTGTCATTCGATATTAGCGCCTACGCCTTTATGGCAGGGATCATACTCTTTTCGGGCAGTCTTTATGGGTTGGTGCTGACTGACATCAGGTGGCTGGGTCCTGTAACACCGCTAGGGGGTTTGTGTCTTATTATTGGTTGGCTGGCCTTGCTAGTTGGTGGGTTTCGTCAGATTGGCTGATCGATTGCCAGGGATTAAGTCTTTTGTGCTCCGGCAGGGACGGCTGACACCAGGTCAGACCCGAGCGCTGGAAATGCATTGGCCGAAATTCGGCAAGTCGATTGACGACGGCATGCTCAATCCTCGAACCGAGTTTTTGTCCGCTGGACCACTGCACCTGGAAATCGGATTTGGCATGGGGGACTCCCTCGCAGAGCAGGCGCGCTCAAATCCCTCTGTTAATTATGTTGGCATAGAAGTTCACCGACCGGGTGTCGGTCACCTCCTGATGCTGATTGACGATGGCGAGTTGGACAATCTGCGCGTTTACTCGGAAGACAGCATAGAGGTATTGACGGAAGTGATTCCCGCGAAAAGTCTGGACGCTGTTCAGGTTTTTTTCCCGGACCCCTGGCCGAAGAAAAAGCACCACAAGCGGCGTATTCTCAATCGTTACTTTGTAGATCTATTAGAAACAAAACTCAAGGCTAACGGGTTAGTTCATATCGCGACTGACTGGCAACTTTACGCCGAAGAAATCGAAGCCTTGCTGGGTTCGATGCCCCAGTTTAATCGGGTTGAAGCGCCTTTGAGGCCTCAGACGAAATTTGAACGAAGGGGTATGAAGCTAGGACATACAATATTCGACCTTGCTTACCGGCTAATCGACTAACATCAATAAATCATTCAGGAAAAGACGACCCTTTTCCGTTGGTATGATTTGGTTAATTTTTCGAACCAGAAATCCCCTTGATATCGCTTGCTCAAGAAAGGAATCGAGCAACCCTGAACCCAGGCCTGTTGTTTTCTCGAACAGCGAGAGATCAAACCCGTTGGTCAAACGAAGGGTATTTAGCAGAAACTCCAGTTTCAGCTCCTTAGTATCTACGACTTTTAATTTACCTTCAGGACGTTGAAGGTACTCTACCGGCATCTTGCTTTTGGTCGTACGAATGACCTGGTTGGCTCTGCTGATTTTCCCGTGAGCGCCTGCGCCGATCCCCAGGTAGTCTCCAAACTGCCAGTAGTTCAAGTTATGGCGGGATTCCTCCAAGGGTAGAGAATATGCAGAGACTTCGTATTGTAAGAAGCCCGCAGATTGGAGCAGATCGTTACCGGCAATAAAGATATCTTCCAGCACGCGGTCTTTTGGTAAAATCGGTGGGTATTTGTAGAACTTGGTGTTTGGTTCGACGGTCAGTTGATACCACGAGATGTGCTCTGGCTGGAGTTCGATGGCCCGCTTCAGGTCGGTCAGTGCATCCGCTAGAGTTTGACCGGGCAGCCCATGCATAAGGTCTATATTAATCCGTTTAAATCCGGCTTGCCTTGCGCCATCGTAAGCCAGTTGGATGTCGTCTGGCCCGTGAATCCTGCCTAACTGGGTGAGCGCGTTAGCGGAAAAAGACTGCGCGCCGATACTGAGTCGGTTTACGCCTGCTTTGCGATATCCGTCGAAGTGCGCCTGGTCAAAGGTCCCTGGATTGGCCTCTAGGGTGATCTCAGATTTGCTGATATCAAAACGGTCCTTAATATTGGCCAATAGCGTGTGAATGGCTGCGGCTGAAAACAGGCTTGGCGTCCCCCCGCCCATAAAAATTGATCGAAGATTTGTCCGCGACTCTGATTTGAGTTCGAACGCCAGATCTTGAACGAGCGTTTCTACATATTGGGTTTCGGGAATATCGCCTTGTACCTCGTGTGAATTGAAATCACAGTACGGGCACTTTCGGGCACACCATGGGAAGTGGATGTATAGGCTAAGTGGTGTATCGATCACTGAGTAGTCCAGATAAGGCCGCGAGGGCCTGTCCACGATGGCTAATCGAATTCTTTTGCTTACTGCTTAGTTCAGCTGCCGTTTTACCAAGAGAGGGTATTCGGAAGATTGGGTCATAGCCGAATCCGTGGTTACCCGCAGGTTCGTTTGCGATCTCTCCCTCCCACCTGGCTTGAGTAATGATTGGGGTAGGGTCGTCCGCGGTCTCCATATAAACCAGTACACAATAAAAAAAAGCTCGTCGATCAGACGAGCCCTTCAGCGCAGAGCGGAGCTTCGAAAGGTTTTCCATATCAGTTGCCCCCGGTCCTGCGTATCGCGCTGAATAAATCCCCGGCGCGCCTGACAGAAATGGAACGCAAAGACCTGAGTCGTCGGCGATGGCAGGAAGATTAGTCACAAGGCTGGCATGTTTAGCTTTAATAATCGCATTCTCGATAAAAGTCGTACCGGTTTCCATCGGCGACTCTACGCCGAGATTCTTCTGCAGGACCAGTTCAAAGCGAGCCGGCAGAAGCCGCTCTATTTCATCAGCTTTGTGTTTGTTGCCACTGGCAAGGACAAATTGCACTAATCGTATCTCCGGACAAAGTTTATAGGGACTGACTCGGTGGTGTTCAACCGTACATCAAGGTGGAATCTCAATATATCGTGCTCGAG
>JABIVN010000373.1 GCA_018667205.1 Gammaproteobacteria bacterium
ACCCACAAGGCAACACCCACTGTGCTAAAGGCGTATCGGACACCGTCTTCCACCGACAAGCCGCGGTCTCGTCGTGCACGAATATATTTACTTAAAAAGTGTACGGTATCATCCACCACGATGCCCATCGTGATGCCTAGCACCATCGATGTGGACATACCTACCTCACCCCTTAGCAGATACCAGACGCCAAAACCTACCATCCCGGGCAAAACGTTGGGCACAATAGAAATCAGGCCAATGCGCAGTGATCTTAAAGAGATCACAAGGATAATACTGATCAATACCAAGGCTATAAGCGCGCCTTTAATACTCCCCGTCATCACTCTAATGCCAATGTGGGTAAACATCAGCGACATGCTGGACCCCTGCTGGACAAACTCCGGAGCATTATCCTGTAGCCAACGCTTGGCACGTTCTTGAACGTCAATGAACTCTGGCGTGCCCATAGCTGCAAATGACACGCGCATTCGAGAAGACGACTTATCAAAATTTAACTGATTCGTTAGATCCAGCCCGAACGGTAGCGACAACTCGTATAATAATAAATACTGAGCCGCTAATTCCTGAGTACCGGGTAGCGTATAAAAAGCTTCATCATCACCATGCAGATTTTTATTCAACCGCTTAACGATATCGGTGTAGGTGCTAACATGCTTCACTTCGGGCTGTTGCCGATACCAGTTGGCGAAACTTTCAATGCGATTCAGGTAATCTGGATTGGACACGCCTTGTTCAAGGCCAGAGTCCAGGGAGTATTCGATCAGATAGAGGCCACCCAGATTCTTATCTAAAAAATCCGTGTCTATTCTAAAATAATAGTCATCCTTGAAATACTCCGAGAACTTATCACTGATAACATTCATCGGCGCCAGCGCTAGAAGGCTCATCGCAATGACACTACTGACTATGAGTAAGTGATGACGCCGTTTGATGACCCAGTTGGCAAACTTGTTCATTGAGGTCACCGCAATCGACTTACTCGGCCTCACCCGATTAGGCAAAACATAAACAAGTGCTGGTAAAAACGTCACCGAATAGATGAACCCGAAGGCAACGCCAACTGCCACCATGTTACCAACGTCCTGAATAGGAGGAACATCAGCAAGGAAGTTAAGGCTGAGAAAACCAATACCCGTGCTGATACTCGTGAGAATGATGGGCTGTAGATTAAGGTCCAGGGCGTCATGCATGGACTCATATTTTTGCCGCCCTTCGCGAATGCTCTGATAATAGCTAACCAATAAATGTATGCTGTGAGCCACAACCACGGTAAGGATAATCACCGGAGTGCTCGAGGACATGCCAGAAATCTCTTGGCCCGTCCAACCAAAGAGTCCCATCGCTGATGTAATGCTGAGCAGCGTCACCGAAAACACGCCAAATAGGCCTGTATAGGATCGAAGTAGCAAACCGATTAACACCAGCACAAATAGATACATTAACGGTGTTTGGGTAGACATATCCTTGGTTGCAGTGCTCGAGAATGCCGCGGATATCATCACCGATCCAGTGACGTACACCTTGATGTCTGGGTGGGCAGCCATGATGTCTGCTTTTTTCTTCAAGGCCCAGTCACTTGCTTCTTGTTGAGGATCACCCCCGGCGTCGCCAAAACCAAAATCCAGGTTCATACCTGCCACCTGACCATCGGCTGAGATTAAACGGTTCACAACCAAAGGCTCAGAGATAGCGATAACCCGTTTTTTTTCTAACTGCGCTAACGAAAGCTGGTCCGGGAATTCAACCAGGTTCTCAACAACAAGGTCATCTTCTTGTGCATAGGTGTGTTGGTAGTTGGTCAGGGAGTCGACCCGGTTGACGTAAGCGGTGCGCCACGCTTCTTCGGTCAGTTCATCAATGATATTCAGCACCCGAGGGGTGAAGACCTTGCCGTCATCAGGCGCGATGGCAAAGAAAATATTTTCTACTCGGGAGAAATTAGACTCAAGGTTTTCGAACGCTACTAGCTGGGGGTTGTCGGCACCAAAATTATCCCGTGGCTCAGTGGAAATAGAAATGAACTGCAGACCCCAGGAACAGATGCCCGCAACGACCAGCGTCGCTAAAATAATCGCCCAACGGAAACGCAAAATAAAAGTAGCAAAGTGAGCAGACATGAAGCCGCCAACGATCAACAAGCAGCCACATTACCGTGACTAGTATCACCGAGCAAGATATTACTAGCTGCTGGCAAACCGTAGACAGGAATAAGACTTATTACGCGGTATACCTAGGCTATCCGATCAACCCATGGTGTCGGTCAAACTGCGTATTCCTGAGAACACCAAAGAGCAGTTTTTTAAGGGACAAAGATTCCTGGCCTTGAATTCCCTGAGCCTTCACGGTGGTGATTCCACTGGCAGCACAGGAACGTGCCACCAGCTTCTCCAACTTTAACTACCGGTATTAACTATGGGGATTTAATAAGGGGTATTAAATAAGGGGTATTAACTACCAGGGATGGATATCGCCATTCCACTTATAAAAATTACCTGAGTCTTCTTTGGTCAATCCCGCAACAACGTTTCGAATACCTGAGGCACTTTCCTCTGCGGTGATCTCGGCTTGTGGCCCACCCATATCGGTCTGGACCCAACCAGGATGCATAACGGATACAATAATTGGATCTTGAGCCCAATCAAGTGACAGTATCTTGCCTACCTTGCCGACAGCCGCTTTCGTGCTTGAATAAATATACATACCACCCATTGGCCAGGTGGAAGCACCCAACTGGCTAGAGAGAATCATAAAATTACCGTTACCGGAGGCAAGCAAATTGGGCTTGAAAGCTCGCGCCACCAGAGCAGGGCCAATCGTGTTGGTATTAAGCGCGCTGTGCCAGGCTTCAATATCAAGATCATCCAAAGCTTGGCGACCACCACCGACTGCGCCGGCAACGACTATCAGGGTATCAATCGCGCCTGCACCAATCTTCGCAGCAGCCGCGTCAATAGACGCCGGATCCGAGATATCCAGTTGCTCGATAGAAATATTATCTGAGCTGCTCGAAAGTGCATCCAACTGCTCTGCCGCACCGCTATCCCGAGCGCATGCAATCACTGTGTTTCCTTCTGCGGCGTATTGTTTCGCCAATTCCAAGCCGATACCACGTGTGGCGCCGACTATCATTACGGTAGACATATTATATTTCCTTTTTACTGACTTCATTTTCAGGAGAATATCGGTGGGAACAAATACTAATGATCCCAACCGGCTCAACTGCATTCGCTATACTTACCCTTAATGTAGCTGACTACATTTTCCTTTACAACTCGCCTTCCGACGCATTACCACGGCTGTTCTCCTCTTCTTAATGAGAATATAGCGCAGATCATGCGCGGTCTTTTTGAGGACCACAATTATGCACTGTTGAACATCGTTGGCAACAGACGGCTGGGTAGGTGCAAACCGGCATTTCTGCTTCGTTTTTGCCGTTCAGCGACGGACTCCGGCGCTTATCTCGCGCTCGCTTTACGGGACAATCCAATAACCCCGATATGAGCGCGTGACCTACACTTCTTCTGTGAAATCAGGCGTTATCAAGTCTCATGAGAATGCACGCACCTGGTTTAATGTTAACCCGCAGTCCGACGATAACGGCGGGGTTCCTGCCAGGACCAAGCATCTGAACCCGTCAGGTTACTTAGACAAATTAACGAAAATCTGATTTCATAGAAGCGCCTATAAAATCTTCTATGAGGATACACGTGAGCCAGTTAAACACTTCCCATTTGGACATCGTCCAGATCGCTTACCACGTAACAGATGTACGCGAGGCCGCAGCACGTATGCACCGGCAGTTTGGTGCCGGGCCTTTTATTCTCAGTGAAAATATCCTGCTTGAATCAGCAGAGCATCGGGGCGTGGCAACCGACTTCGTGCATACATCCGCCTATGGTCAGTGGGGCAAGGTGATGGTTGAACTGGTGAGCCAGGAGGACGAAAACCCGAACACGCCGTTCAGGGACATGTATACCAAGGATCAAGAGGGGTTGCACCACACGGCCATCTTCGTTGATCATTTTGACACTGCAGTCAGCCAGTTTGGCGACTCAGGACTGGCCCTTGCTACCCGATGCAAGACAAAAACCGGAGGTGTTGAATTTGGGTTTATCGACGCGACGGCGACTCTGGGCCACATGATTGAGATCTACGAATCCAGTCCAACCTTGCTGGGTTTCTACGAACTGGTGAGAGTCATGTCCATTGACTGGGACGGTAAAGCGCTATTTGCCGACCCACGGTAAACAACGCCCGTATCAATAAGACGTTAAGTCACTAAGATCCTTCACCAAGCGCCACTGCCCGGTTCCTTTCTTCCAGCTCTGCTCTCATTTCCGCGTGCCGCTCTTCCGTGATCGGATAATTCCAGATTATTGCGCAGGCACTCAGGTAGAAAACCGATGGAAACATCGCAAACAGAAACTTGAGCCCCCACAACTGCATCGGGGTGTTGAGTGCGGGCTCCATCGTGTTAAACCCGATGAGAGCCAGTGCAAAAAGTCCAATGCTGCTACCAACAGACGCCGCCGCTTTGTAGGTAAAGGAATAAGTTGAGAAAAACAATGCTGCCCTGTTCTCCCCGGTTGTCAGGGTATCCAAATCAATCACATCGGCCTTCATAGAGTTCGGCAATGCAGCAAATCCACCTGCAGCGAACCCTGTCACAATAGTGATCGGCAGCATGTACCAGAAGTCTCCTTCGCCAAGGAACAGATAAAACGGATGTGCTAATCCAATCAGCGTGAAGCAGCCGACATAAGCCCTGTGTTTACCGATCTTCGTGGAAAGCCATACCCAGAATGGAACCGCTGCCATGTTCGATAGGTAGAAAAAAGTCAGCATGTAAATGGCTTTGTCTTCGGCCCCAAGAACATAGGTAATAAAGAAAAGGTAAAGCGGCGTTGTTATCGATAGCGCCGTTGAGCTAACCATGAAGGCGATGATCAATCGCAGAAAGGGCTTGTTGCTGAACATCAGCTTCAAACCTTCTAAAATCGGTGTGCGCGAACTGACGTACTCAGTCGGTTCGGGCACCTTTGTCACTGTAAAGAACACACAGACGGGCATGATCACCAGCATCGTGATGCCAACGACCTGAAGCACCGCTGAAGTTCCTGTCATTGCAAAGAAAAAAGCGGCAATAACCGGGCCCAGCTGCGCCGCCAGGCTTCCGACCACACCCATCATCGATCTGACGCCTGTGATTTTTGATCGTTCGTTATAATCTGGTGAAAGTTCGGCCGCCCATGCGTAATAAGGAATAATCATCATCGTCGTCGCAATCGACAGCGCAAACATCCAAATGCCCATGTGCCAGGCCCCAGCGCCTTGCGGCGGCAGAAACAACTGATACACCGATAACATCATGATGGGTGTCGACAACACGATCCAGAAGCGACGGCGCCCCCAAGGGGTTGGGAAACGATCTGTTATATAACCAAAAAAAGGATCAGTGAAAACATCACTGACCCGGACAGCCAGCATGATGATCGCCGCAAGGCCAAGCGATACTCCCATCTCACCGGTATAGTACATAGGAATAAAAACGACCACTGGGAAGAGCGACATCGTGATCGGTAAATCAGTGAGTCCGTAATAGAAGAGTGTCTTGTTCTTAAGCGCCATAGGATCAGCTCGTCAATTGGAGTCTCTCGAGAATGACCTCAACAAGACCACATGTCGAGGCAGGGCAACAACCAACATCACTATAAGTGCTACCGAGTTCACAGTCGCATCCATAAAAGGCATCACTGCGCTTCCAGCCAAAGGGTGTCACTAAAGCGGCTCGGTCAACCCGGTTAGGCCAACCCGGTTAGGTCAACTATTGTCAACGCTCTACCGCCCAAGAACGCCAGCAGCAACGAGGTGCCAACTGCCTCGCGGTTATCCCAAATCAAACGCCTGCTCGAGTTCTTTTGCTCGCCTCAGCCAGGCCTCATCGAATTCCGGGCGCCAGGCTTCACCCACTGCGTCTTTTACAGCAATAACAAAGGCATCGAACAGTTGACGATACATGCTGCTCTGAACGCTATAGGCGGTCTTGTGATTATTGTACTCAAACGCCACGTAGGCCGACTCTGCCGTCAGGTCATCTACCATTAGGAGACGAGTAACCTCTTCCAGCATCCGTCCGAGCGTCAATTCATCCATGTGGGTCATCAGCGTTTCTGCGCCTGGGTTCATGCGAAAGAAGTGCTGATAAACCTGTCCGTAGAGGTCCGTATCGGAATCACTGAGCAATTCCAAAGATTCTGCAATAAGTTCGTTCATCAATTCGCTTTTGCTTAAGATAGGGGCTCCTTATAATGCTCTCTTTAATCGAAAAAGGCCTGACCTATGGCAAGGAAACAATCACGAGTGCTGGTACAACAGAAAATAGCCGCGGCGTCACTCTGCGGCGTCGTTTTGGCCGCAGCGGCATACCTATTCTGGATGACTGTAGACGATACGCCACAGGGTGAATTCATCGAGGGTGAACACTATCTGTTGATTGAGAATCCAAGAAGGATTCGGTCCGGTCCGATCGAGGTGATGGAGTTTTTTGGCTACGCCTGCATCCATTGTTACAACTTTGACCCTATTCTCGCTGAATGGGCTCGGGAAAAAGGCGATTCAATTAAGTTCATACAAACTCCCGCCCTTTCCAGCGAGTACTGGCGACTGCTCGGCAGAAACTTCCTGACCTACCAGGAATTAGGTGAACATGACGAATACCACACGCCTTTCTTTAGGGCCATACACGATGGTGGAAGAGCATTCACTGATCAGGAAAGCCTGTCGGACTTCTATGAACAACTGGGCGGAGAGAAGCAGGCTTATATCGACGCATTCAATTCAGTCGGGGTTGCTTCAGAGCTCTCAAAGGCAGACAGCATGGCTCGCAGATTGAAGGTTGCCATGGTCCCTTCAATCGTGATTCAGGGAAAGTACCTCGTGCGGACTTCAGGCAGTGTCGGTCCCAAACGAATGCTGGACGTCATGGACTATCTGCTAGCGAAAGAGCTAGCTGAACGCTCAAACCAAGAGCCCCAGACGCCAGCGCAGCAGAACTAGCCGACAATATGACTCTGTTTTCAGGATCGATGCGTTTGCTATTAATTCAGGACCGTTAGGCCCTCAAAAGGTGTCAACCTGGCGCAGGTAACATTGCGCCGCTAATCGCTGATTTTCTTGTGAAGATGCGGCATCGAACTTGGGTCCCTCGGGTCGAGGAATCTTTTCTCGGTGCCGGTACGCGTAACATTCTCGTAGGTGCCATCGTAGCGCTTCTCTAGTTTGGTAAACCCCAAGTTTTTTAACTCACTGTTACCCGCGGGCGTATTAGCCATCGGCGCCGTGGTGATGATTTTCCTGACGGGCGCCTCCTCATCTGTCTCACCGAGACCTATGCTGGCCAATTGACACAAGTCA
>JABIVN010000374.1 GCA_018667205.1 Gammaproteobacteria bacterium
CAAAACCACTCCACAGACTTCTTTTCGCAAAAACATCCCAATTAGGATACTTTTGAAATCTCGCAAAACATTCTCTAAAACACCTATTCACTGTGCCGGCTAAAAGGAAACAGTATCACTGATAGCTGGCGTCTCTATCCAGCCTAAACAGTAATCTCATGCTAATCCTGACCAGAGGTCGGAGCCATAGCACTCGAGCTTAAAGGAGTGACTGACGGGAGAAAAAGTACGTTCAAAGGGCTCTCCAGCCTACGGGTTTTACAGCGATCTTCGAACAGTAAGTCGATTGTCCAAACAGGCAGTAGCGGTACAGATGTAGTTTTACCTTTATTATGGTAGCCTTTTTTTTTCGATTTTCCTCCGCAACAGTCAGAGTTACTCGTGAAGTCCACTTATACCATCGCCACCATGACCACAATCGTGCTGGTCACCTGGTTAATGTCAGGCCAGTTAGATGTCCCCGAAGCAACCGGTGATGCAGATGTGGCAAGCACACCCCACGACGATATAGCACGGGTTCAAACTCGCTTAAGTCAGGCTATGCCCTACACCGTTAAAATAACGGCCAGCGGGCAGACCGAAGCCAAACGACTGGTGAAGTTACGTGCAGAGTCCAGTGGACGCATAGTCAATCTGCCAGTAGAAAAAGGAACCAGGGTGAAAAAAGGCGAACTGCTGTGCCAGTTGGCCCTGGATGATCGCCAGATCAAACTCGATGAAGCCCGGTCCAATTTGCGTCATGCGCGTCTTGAACATCAAGGCCTGACAAAGCTTTCCCAACAAGGCTTTCAGGGAGAGGTGCAAATTGCGGCCGCTGAAGTCAGGCTGATTAAATCCAGAGCAAACCTCAAACTTCAGGAGCTGAATTTGGCGCATCGTCAGATACTTGCACCCTTTGAAGGACTTGTTCAGGAACGACCGATGAATATTGGCGATTACCTGCAACTGGGTCAGGTTTGTGCAGAAGTGCTGGACCCGGACCCAATACTGATCGTCGCCCATGTCACGGAACAGGAACTCGGCGATATCACGCTAGGTGGTGACGCAACTGTCGCTATTCGTGGCGGCGTGCACCGCGTCGGCAGAGTATCGTTTATCAGCCATGCTGGCGATCCGGTAACACGAACGTATCGAATAGAAATTGAGGTAGATAACAGCGACTTCTTGCTGCGTGATGGGCTTTCCGCAGAGGTGGTTCTCACGCAGGGTACCGTGATGGCTCACAATGCATCACCCGCTTCACTATCGCTAGATGATGCTGGCGCCATTGGCGCAAAAGTTGTCGACGCCGATAACATTGTTAGATTTATTGAAGTTCAGATTGTCAGCGATACCGCTACCGGCGTTTGGTTAACGGGTTTACCTGCTACCGCGGAGGTCATCACTGTCGGTCAAGAATTAGTATTTGCCGGTCAACAAGTTGAGACAGTACCCGCGAAAGAATTAAACAGCGGGAGTTAATATGCACGCCATCATTGAAACTGTCATTAAACATCCACGCACCACCATGAGCGTTTTAGTCATGCTGTTGTTTGCTGGCATTGTCGCCAGAGCTACCATCACCGTCGAAGCTGATCCGGACATTACCATTCCGTTGGTGTTGGTAACAATTCCACACATTGGCATCTCTCCAGAAGATGCAGATCGGCTGATCGTCAGGCCGATTGAAGCAGAAGTACGGTCACTCGAAGGAATCGAAGAGGTGAACGCCTATGCAAGAGAGGGACTTGCAACCATTGCTTTGAAATTTGAAATTTCCTTTGATCCTGATACAGCGATATCAGAAGTACGCGCGGCTGTAGACCGAGCACGTGCTAAACTCCCCAGTACGTCTGAAGAACCCATCATTAAAGCCATTGGTATCTCGGACTATCCTGTTATCGCGGTCAGCCTTGCGAGTAGGACAGTGTCAGAACGAGTCCTGTATCAAAAAGCCGTTGAACTAAAATACGCATTACAGTCGATTCCAGCAGTCACTGAGGCACGCCTGTCCGGGCATCGCGAAGAGTTACTTGAAGCCACCATTGACCCGGCAAAGCTAGAACACTACAAGATTTCGCAGCAGGACTTGTTCAACGCAATACGCAACAACAACTCGCTAATTGCTGCAGGCGCAATGGACACAGGACAGGGCAGGTTTGCGATTAAGGTGCCAGGGTTAATTGAAAATCGGGATGATGTTTTCAGTTTGCCGATAAAGTCCTCGGGGGAAACCGTCGTCACACTGGACAAGGTTGCGTCTATTCGTCGCACTTTTAAAGATCGTGAAGCCTACACGGCTGTTAACGGATTACCAGCGATCACCGTTGACGTACTTAGACGTCCAGGTGAGAACGTGATTGATCTTAATGCAGAGGTCAGGCGACTAACTGCTGAAGTCACCAAGGACTACCCTTCCGAAATTTCCGTGATCTTCAGTCAAGATCAATCGCCCTTTGCAAAACAGCAGGTGACAGAGCTACAAGGGAATATCGTGACCGCCATGGCGCTGGTGATGATTCTTGTGGTCGCAGCCTTGGGCTGGCGCTCAGGTTTGTTGGTCGGGGCAGCAGTACCCACTTCATTCCTGTTTGCTATCACAGTCATCCATGCACTGGGACTATCATTCAATTTCATGGTGATGTTCGGCATGTTACTTGGGCTTGGCATGCTGATTGATGGCGCTATTGTCGTCATCGAATATGCAGACCGAAAGATGTCCGAGGGCATGAGTAAAGAAACGGCTTATATTGCGGCGGCCAAACGCATGTTCTGGCCGGTGCTCGCCTCCACCGCAACAACGCTTGCGGCGTTTGTACCGCTGTTTTTCTGGCCGGGTACTTCTGGCCAGTTTATGCAGTACCTGCCTATTACGGTCTTTGCTGTGCTTTTTGGGTCACTGTTATATGCCTTGTTTTTTGGACCAACGATTGGCGCTCTTTTTGGCAAGGCTGGCAGTCTGGATGACGAGTCTGTAGCGCAACTCAAAATACTCGAACACGGGGATGTTTTAGAACTTCGCGGCATCACCGGGGCGTACGCACGCTTTCTTCGCTGGCTGCTTAACTACCCTATTATTATTCTGACCGTGACTTTTTGTTTTCTGTTCCTTATTTTTAAGGCCTATGGGAGCTACGGTGCCGGGTACATTTACTTTACGACCACTGACCCTACATTTGGCCGAGTCAGTATTAGCGCACGCGGCAACTATTCCAAAGCTGAGATCCAGGACCTGGTAACAACGTCCGAAGAACTACTGCTACCCATGAACGGTGTCAAAACCTACTTCACCAGCACAGGTCGTCCGCAGCAAGTCAGCTTTTTTGGCGGCGGTGCACCCGCAGACCAGGTTGGTAGTATATTTCTGGACATGGAAAATGCGAGGGCGCAAGGCACGACCGGAGAAAAAACCCTGGAAGCAGCCAGAGTAAAACTAGCACCCATCGCTGGCATACAATTCGAAATTGTAGAACAGGAGTACGGTCCACCCACAGGTAAGGACATTCAGGTACAAGTCTCCTCTAAATACCGTGAAGACCTTGAGCCTACAGTCAAAAAATTACGGGCGCATCTTGATCAATTGGATACAGTACGGGACGTCGAGGACACCCGTGTATTACCTGGCATCGAATGGGAACTGGTTGTCGATCGCTCGAAAGCCGCGTTGTTCAACGTCAATGTTAACGAGGTGGGTGCGGCGGTTCAGTTTGTCACCAATGGTTTATATCTGGGTGAATATCGTCCGGACGACGCGGAGGAAGAGGTAGAGATACGACTGCGGTATCCACTCTCGGAACGCAACATGGATTCGCTGGATCAATTGCGCGTTACGACAACGGCCGGATCAGTACCTGTCAGCAATTTTGTCGAGCGACGCGCAAAGAACAAATTGGACGCCATCGAGCGCGTGGATGGAGAATACATCATGACTATTCGTGCAAACGTGAAACCTGGCATCG
>JABIVN010000375.1 GCA_018667205.1 Gammaproteobacteria bacterium
ACATTGTCTTCATCCGGACGCCACTCTACCGCCATACCTAGCAGGTCAATGTAAAATCGTTCGCAAGCAGAAAACTGATCAACGAATAAGGCCACGTGACGCATACCATTAGTCGAACCGGGACGCTTCATTAATTCGTCAGCTCATAATCGTGGGTAATGTTCACACCACCTCTGCCCAGCATTATCGACGCAGAACAGTATTTTTCGGCGGACAATTCAATCGCTCTTTTAACCTGAGCTTCCTTAACCCCCGCGCCTTTTATAACGAAGTGGATATGAATATCCGTGAAGACGCTCGGCACCTCATCAGCACGCTTTGCTTCAACATTCGCAATACAATCTTCCACCGGTTGGCGAGACTTTCGAAGGATTTTCATCACATCAAAACTCGCACAACCACCCAAGCCCATTAACATCATTTCCATGGGCCTAAGGCCAATATTCCTGCCCCCCTCTGACTCCGGCCCATCAATGGTGACCGTATGACCACTCCCTGATTCTGCAAGGAACATCACCTCATCAAGCCATCTAACTGTTGCTTTCATATTACTATCCTGACTTTCCGCTCGTTACACTCTGGCACTTGGTACACCTTGTCATTAATTACACCTTGTCATTCATTAAACGCCAGCTATTGGCGCGACACAGCATAGCATTTTTCGTATAAATCAAACTGTGTTCCTTTTTTGCAATTAAGCTTGTATTAATGCTGGCTTGCCACGGCGGTTGTATTACTAACAGTCGAGTCGTAACCTTAAAGTCACAACGCCAACGACCGCCATATGGTAAACCCTACTTTTAATAACCCGGCTCTCAACCATATGGATGAGTTTCTCTCGTCCGCGCACAAGCACAAGTACCCGCGAGGAAGCACCATTATCTTTGCCGGAGAACTAAGCGACTCTATCTTCTACATCACAAAAGGTTCCGTCTCGGTCATTATCGAAGATGCTAATGGTCGGGAAATTATTGTGGCTTACCTCAACAAAGATAACTTTTTTGGAGAGATGGCAATGCTTGGCGAAGGCACAAGAACTGCTTGGGTTAAAGCCAAAACAGACTGTGAAGTCGCAGAACTCGGCTACCAAAAATTTATCGATCTCAGCCAAAGAAATACCGGAATTCTGCACCAACTCATTACCCAACTGGCCGAGCGACTCGGGAAAACCACACAAAAAGTTGGCGACCTTGCCTTTCTTGACGTCACCGGTCGTGTCGCTCGTGCTTTGTTGGATCTTAGCACCCAACCCGATGCCATGACCCATCCTGATGGCATGCAGATCAAGGTTACACGCCAAGAAATAGCCCGTATCGTTGGATGCTCTCGAGAAATGGTAGGCCGGGTGCTAGTAACGCTAGAGGAGCAGGGGCTTGTTAATGTGAAAGGTAAAACAATGGTGGTTATAGGCACACGCTAGACTGATCAATGAGTCAGGCAAAAAGTGACTCCAACGCCTGTCCGGGATCTGGTTCACGCATGAATGCTTCGCCAACCAGAAACCCGTAGACGTCATTGGACAACATCTGCTCAACATCGGCTCGCTTACCAATACCGCTTTCAGTAATAACAACAACGTCTTTAGGCATATAACTCAACAAACCCAACGTTGTATTGAGGTCCACCTCAAAGGTTTTAAGGTTTCGATTATTAACGCCAATCATTGCTGGAGACAAGGTTAGCGCCTTATCCAACTCCGCCTTGTTATGCACTTCCACCAGAACATCAAGACCAAGACTAGCCGCCAAATCATGAAACTCATGTAGCTTTTCGATGTCTAGTATCGCCGCTATCAACAGGATGCAATCTGCACCTATAGCTCTAGCCTCGTAAACTTGATAAGCCTCAACGATGAAATCTTTACGTAATACTGGAAGTGAACTGCTGCCTTTAACCAACTCAAGATACTCGTCTGAGCCTTGGAAAAAATGCACATCGGTCAACACAGACAAGCAGGTTGCGCCCGCCTGCTCATAGCTTTGCGCGATCAAAATTGGATCAAAATCTTCCCTGATTACGCCCTTTGAAGGCGATGCTTTCTTTATCTCCGCTATAATGGCCGCCTGCCTGTGGTGGACTCTCTTTTTTATCGCGTCCACAAACGGCCTTGGATCGCGCTGCAGATCAATCTGCGCCTTGAGATCAACGACCGACACTTGCGTCCGCCGGCTTGAGACTTCTTCGTGCTTTCGTTTGACGATCGTTCCCAGTATGTCTTTTTCAACCATAGCCATTCAAATCCGTTTTTAGTTTCGGCACTAGATTCAGCGCTAACCCCAGTACTGACAAGTTACACAGAGTCACCCAATTGCACGGTGAAACCGACGAACTCTTTCATCTTTTCAGTCGCAAGCCCACTACCCATTGCATCCTGAGCCATCTTTACTCCGCTAATGAGGTCTATAGCCTGTCCTGAGACGTAAACGGCAGCGCCCGCATTCAGGGCGACCATGTCTGCTGCGGCCTCAAAACTTCCATTTAAGGCTGCTTTCACCATCGCCAGGCTCTCTACAGCACTGTCGACCTTTAAAGCGTCGAGCGAACCCCTGACCAGTGAGAAATCTTCGGGGCCTATGACATATTCAGCAATATCACCGTTTTTGAGTTCTGCCACCGCAGTCTCAGCAGCAATGCTGATTTCGTCCAGTCCATCTGCGGAATGGACTACCATGACATGCTCACTTCCGAGCGCCCGCAGCACTTCTGCAACAGGGCGCACTAGTGCCCGATCATAGACACCCAGCAATTGTCTCTTTGCGCCTGCCGGGTTCGTCAGGGGACCCAGCATATTAAAAACTGTCCTAACGTTCATTTCCTTTCTTGGGCCTATAGCGTGCTTCATCGCTGCATGATGGTTAACCGCAAACAGGAAACCCACCCCCACCGAATCAATACAGCGAGCCACCTGACCTGAGGTCAGCATGATATTGGCACCCGCAGCTTCCAACAGGTCGGCGCTACCGCTTTTACTGGAGGAAGCGCGGTTACCATGCTTAGCGACACGGACACCTGCGGCGGCAGCCACAAATGCACTTGCTGTAGAGACATTAAATTTATTAGCCCCGGAACCGCCAGTGCCACAGGTATCTACAAGACCTGTGTCGTTGACCTGAACACGCATGGCAAGCTCTCGCATCACTTCAGCGGCACCGACAATTTCATCAACCGTCTCACCCTTCAGGCGAAGTCCAATGAGGAAACCTCCAATCTGGGCGTCAGTCGCCTCGCCTGTCATGATCAACCGCATCACTACATTCATCTCGCTCTTGGTAAGATGATCTCCATCAATCACTTTCGCGATAGCAGCAGGCATATCCATTATTTTCCCTTTTTCACAAGGTTAAGAAAGTTACCCAGAAGATCGTGTCCATGTTCTGTCAGAATCGATTCCGGATGGAACTGAACACCCGTCATCGCAAACGTTCGGTGTCGTATCCCCATGATCTCCTCCAACTCTCCATCATCATTTTCAGTCCATGCTGTCATTTCAAAACAGTCAGGCAGTGATTCTTTTTCGACGACCAACGAGTGATAACGAGTCGCGGTAAAGGGATTGGCCAGACCGGTAAACACATCTTCCCCGGTATGATGAATTAGAGAGGTTTTACCATGCATAACCTGTCCAGCCTTAACGATTTTGCCGCCATAGACTTGACCAAGACTCTGGTGACCAAGGCAAATACCCAGAATCGGAATTTCGCCTTCAAAAGCA
>JABIVN010000376.1 GCA_018667205.1 Gammaproteobacteria bacterium
AGTCTTCGAGATTCTTACTGCAGCGGAACTCCGCATCTACAAAGAATTGGTGAGCCAGCGCTAATTGTTCAGAGCGACGCAGATACAGGCGTGTTTCCGCGAGACGCGCAGATTGTTCATGACTCCCTGGCATCGGTTGATAAACAACTGAAAATGATACCAGGAGATCATTACCTGCTTGAGCCCGATAATGCGCGAGATAACGTTGCAGATATTATTGCGGCATGGCTCGGGGAAAAGGCTTAGTCGAATTCGTCGAGTGCCCATACCGCTGGAAAATCGACAAGCGTATTAAGGTCTTCGAGGTCGGCGACAGTCGTAAGCTCCGCACCTTGTTCAACTAGCTGGGACATGGCTGCGCGCATACCTGACACGGCTGCACCCAATAGGTAAACAGGGTGAATAACAATCTGGTATCCAAGGTCCCTGAGTTCACGGTCAGTTAGTCGTGGCGTCTTGCCGCCTGCGACCATGTTGGCAAGCTTCGGTGTCTCTGGGAATTGTTCGGCGATACTGCGCATTTCATCAACTGATTCAGGAGATTCTAGGAAAAGAACATCAGCACCGGCTTTGATGTAGGCCTCAGAACGATGCATGGCTTCAGCTAAGCCATGCTCAGTTCTGGCATCGGTTCTGGCGATAATCAGGAAGTCGCTGGAAGCGCGGGAAAGTGCTGCTACTTTTATCTTGCGCACCATTTCTTCCGCGGGGATAACCTTGCGGTTTTTTGTGTGTCCGCAGCGTTTAGGGTACTCCTGGTCCTCTAACTGGATAGCACTAGCGCCGGCTGCTTCGTAACCCTGGACGGCCTGCCTGACGTTAGCCAGCCCACCGAAACCTGTATCACCATCTGCAATTAACGGCGACTCGGTCACTTCACAGATGCCACGGACCCTGTCGACCATTTCTCGATAGGAGACAAGCCCGGCATCGGGTTTTCCCAGCAGGCTGGCACTGACGCCATAGCCCGTCATGTAAAGTGTTCGGGCACCGCTAGATTCGGCAACTCTGGCTGAAAGAGGGTCAAAAACGCCAGGAGCACTGATGAACTGCCCTTCGCGGAGCATGGTTTTGAGGTTCACGTTGAATCCTGTCGCTAGGAAGAGAAGGGTCAATATTATTGACCAAAATCCTGATTAGCAAGTAGGATACATGAGCGCAGCGGTGGACAAGGGCGGCGCCACGAGCATGGGTACAATGTCAATTGGGTATTGCTAAAGGCGCTGGGTCTTGAGTTTGATGTTCAGTTCGATGTTCATTTCGATGGTCAGGGTAAGAAAATAAAAGAGGTGCATGCCCTGTCGATAGAAAACGTACCGATCGGGCCCGTAAGGCATGAGATAAAGGGAAATGATTATGAGTAAGCCATTTGAGTTTGGTGGGCTTCATCACCTTGCGCTGGTGTGCAAGGATATGCAGCGCACAGTTGATTTTTATACCAATATTCTTGGCATGAACCTGAACAAGGGGTTTGATTTAGACGGCGGTTACGGCCAGCACTTTTTCTTTGATATGGGCGATGGTCAGGAGCTGGCATTCTTTTGGTTCAATGACGCTCACAGTGCGCAGCCGGGTGTGGCATCTGCTGCTAATCTTGTCGCTTCGGGCAACGGTACAATATCGTCGGCACATGGTTCCATGAACCATCTGGCGTTTTCTGTTTCAAAAGACAAAATCGACGGTTATCGGCAAGAGCTGGTTTCCCGTGGTGTTGATTGTTCTGAAGTCGTTAACCACGATGACGTGATCACGGGTGATGAGAAACGGACGTCAGATATGCCAACGGATAAAACGTGGCTGCGGTCATTTTACTTTTTTGACCCAGACGGCATCATGCTGGAGTTTTGTGCAACGCTGTCGCAGGGCGTGCAGGTCGCTGACTCCCCGGTAAATGAAAAGGGTATTAAAGAAAATGGTCAACTCATAATGGGAACTGTGTGACCCCTATCGACCCAGTGACAGCGGCTGTTGATGGCGATGCGCCCAAAGAGAAGTTTACCCAGTTGCTGACTC
>JABIVN010000377.1 GCA_018667205.1 Gammaproteobacteria bacterium
AATCTGCCCGAACAGAAACGCGAGATACAGTTTAGCGATGAAAAAATTTTCGGAAAATGTTTCTTGAGTGCGTCCTACCAGTGGTTGGATCAGGTCTTTTTCGCTATAGGCGTCGCCTTCCAGCAGCCAAGGGGTATTTACATAACGCGTTAAATTTCGCGTCATCTGCAGGTAAATACAACCCATGTTGTACCTCGAGGTTTGCTGGTGTTGTTTAGCCTCAGCGATTCTTTCCTCCAGGTTTTTTTCTACGCTCTGCAGGTTACGGCCTAGCAAAAACTCGAATTTACAGGCGGATATCCCCGCGATAATCGCATTCGAGACATCGCCATGTTCCAGACCTAGCCGTCGCGATCTGGCAAGAGGTTCCAACGTGTCTTCTAGATGGCCCTTCCAGCTGAGATTGAAAAGGTAAGCCAGGTTAATTGTCCAGCTATGCGTTTTCTTTTGTGTGTTTGACATGTTTCTCAGTGCCATCTGGCCAAGGCTGTAGCCGAAGTTTATTGTCCCAAGCTTAGCGATTAAAACTGCCCCTAGTGCACAGAAAGAGAAGGATGACTCTGGCGCTAGTCCATATTTCAGCGACAGGTGCGCCATCTCAAGTGTGTACCTGCTAGCCTTGGGATCACCGGTGATGTAGGTTGCTTCGGTGATTATCAGTAGGAGCTTCATGGCCGCCAGATGCTTCTCATTTTCCATGATAGGTAGTTCGATTTTAGTGCCCGCGAACAATCGCTTTGAATAGATCAGCACTCTGGCCATCGTCAAAAAAGTTTTGATGCTTGCGGTCTTGGAAATTTCCACGTCAATAGCCGTCAGGGCGGTTTGAGCACTCTTGATTGCTTCCTGAAATCGATTCGCAACGATCAGCGACTGGACCTTGATTTCGTGCGCGCTTGCAATATCCAGCGGCGATCGAGCGTATTCCAGAATGGTGCTGATTAGCAACTCCATCCGGTTCTCATCGCCGCAAAGGTAAGCGGTGCTTGCGGCTTCGAGGTGTGCCTCCAAACATTGCTCGTATTGCTCCCAAGGCTTTTGTCCAAGCAAGGCAATCGCAGTACGGAAGTATTTGAAGGCATGCTGGTAGGCGGCTGTACTTTTTGCTTTGTATCCAGCCGCGATATTGAAGGCTGCTAACTTCAGTTGATCGCCCTGGCTGTCATCAAGGGACACCAGGCTGTTGTTTAGCTGACTAACGATATCGAAGATACGCTCAAAGGTGTCACCCTGGGCTGCTACAAGCATTGCCTGTCCGATCTCCGCGTGAGTCTGTAGCTTTTCATTTTGACCAACCAATTCGTATAATGTTTGTTGGATGCGCTCATGGGCAAACCGAAAAATGATACGTTGGTGTCTAAGTTGCAGGCTCGGGACCTGTAAGATATAGCCGTGCTCTAAGGCCAGTGATATTTTGTCGGAAGTTTCCGCGTACGAGAGTTCGGACACCCTTTGTAACAATTCAAGTTCAAATTCGGTACCAACACATGCAGCGATCTTCAAAAGCTTAAGCGTGGTTGGGTCAAGGTTTTGTAGTTGATGTATTAGTGGCAAACTGACACTTTCGGCCGGTGGCTCGCTGGTGATCTGAGAAATATCCCAAGTCCATTCCCTGTGTGTTCGATCGAAGTGAAGGAAGCCTTTATCGAAGGTCCGGTTCATAAACTGTTTTACCGAGAGCGGGTTGCCGCGTGTCTTTTCCAGGACTAGTTTCGCAAATTCGATGGTTTCCTCTTCCGGCCTGAAGAGACTTTC
This sequence comes from Gammaproteobacteria bacterium, assembly GCA_018667205.1. Taxonomy (GTDB): domain Bacteria; phylum Pseudomonadota; class Gammaproteobacteria; order Pseudomonadales; family Azotimanducaceae; genus UBA9659. The sequence continues at coordinate 1,756 of JABIVN010000377.1, forward strand.
TGAAATCATTCTGTTTACGCTACCGATGGACAGGTTTTCTACTCGAATAAGCTCTAGCGATGGTGACCTCTCACGAAGTTCCTTAATCCGAACATCAATCCACTCTTGCGTTTCAAGCGCGGGCGAACGATAAGCGCCAAGGAACATCACAAAAGGGAGCTGGTTTCGGGTGAACAGGTCTTCAAAGAGCTCGACTGAAGCACTGTCAATCCATTGCAGGTTGTCCAAGCAGATGACGACGGGTGTCTTGTTGCCACTGAGAGTGCCGAGAAGCGCAATAATACCGCTCAGAAGCTTTGATTTCACATCGGTGGTAGGGAACGTATCGTCGCTTGGTACGTAATCAATAAGGTTGGCTACATCGGGTGAAATGTTAGCTAAGGGGGCTTCAAGGCCAATCAGTTTTTCCTGAATTACGCTCTTCCGTTCAGTGAAATCCGGGCGACTGAGTAGCTGTTTGATGAGTTCGCTTAGCGCAAAAGAAATAGCGCTATAGGGTGTTTCCTTGCTGGTTTCGTGGTGAATACCTTTTGCCAGGAAGCCACCTTTTTTGATGACTTCTTTTTCAATCTCTCGAATGAGAACGCTTTTGCCTGTGCCGGCATCGCCAATACATATCAGGGAGCCTGATTCACCGTTAGAGATACGGTCTAGCATCTTAAGGAGGTGCGCCAAGTGAGTGTCTCGCTCCAGAAGGTGCTCCGACATGTTTAGCTGCTCAGAAATATCATCGAGCGCGATGTCGAAGTCGAGTTCGGTACCAGGGTTGTTATCAAAAAGTGTCAGGAAGCGGTTCAGATCCGCGGTGATTGCAAATGCACTCTGGTACCTATCTTCCGGCATTTTCGACAGCAGTTTAGACGTAATTTTTGATAGTGCCTTTGGCACTGTTGGATTGATGTCCTCGGGAGGTTGCGGAGTGCGTGTCAAATGTTGGTAGATCAGGTCAAGGTCGTCTTCGCCATTGAAAGGCAGTAGGCCGGTGATCAATTGGTAGAGAATGACGCCCAGAGAGTAGAAATCAGAACGAAAATCGACGGATCTATTCATTCTCCCGGTTTGTTCTGGGGAGAGGTAAGACAGAGTTCCTTCGATAGCAGTGTTGGCCCGAGACTTGAACTGGCCCTGTGAGGCGTAGGTCGAGATGCCAAAATCGAAGAGTTTTATTTCTGAGTTTTCTGCGTCGTAGATGATATTGGCTGGATTAATATCTCTATGGACGATGTTTGCCCTGTGAATATCGTCAAGTGCCATTGCAATGAGGCATGCAATTTTGGCGCTCTCGAGAATAGTGAGATCAGCCTGCTGGATAAATGAGATGAGAGG
>JABIVN010000378.1 GCA_018667205.1 Gammaproteobacteria bacterium
CGCCTGTCACCAGCCTTGAACCAATCTGCGCCAACTTGCCTCCGACAGATGCCGTCACCTGATAAGACATCAAAGTTGCTGCAGAATCCTCAATGGATTCCAGATGCACTTCTGCGCCCCCTTTTGCAAAACCGGCGACACCTCCTTTGCCTGAACCACTGATCCTGTAGGATTCTGGAGGCTTGACATCACTTAGTGTAACCGCTCCCTTGAAGGTCGCCTTTACGGGCCCAACCTTGGCCACCAGTACGACTTCGAAACTATTTTCACCCGTACTATCAAAAGACTGACAGCCCGGCAGGCAATCCTTCAGGATTGCCGGATCATTCAATGCACTCCAGACGATGCTCTGCGCCACTGGAATTCGAACGCGTTGGGCTAACTCCAATTTTTAATCCTTTAGGCCTAGGCCCTGTAAAACAAATGTGTATTCAAGCGCCTGCTTGCGCCGTCTTAGATACTGGTCCGAGGCACCAAGATGACCGCTATGATCCTCAATGTCAATCAGCTGCAACGCGCCTCCGGTGGTACGTTCGCGTAATCTCGCCATCCATTTCAATGCCTCATGCATGCCCACTCGACCATCGTTTCTCGACGCCTGCACTAGCAGATGAGGATAAGCCTGCTTACGCACCCGATGATAAGGGGAATATTCAAACAGGTAGCTAGCGTCAGCCTGAACATCTGGGTCCCCCCACTCCAATATATCGCTCTCGGTTAGTGGCAATGTCGAGTCTAGTAAAGTCGTGATGACATCAACAAAGGGTACATCGGCAACCAGTACTTTAAATAATGCAGGCGCTTTATTAGCGACAACACCCATGATGGTCCCACCAGCAGACGCGCCACGTGCAGCTAACATTTCAGGGTGACCAATCCCGGACGCCACCAGCTTATTAGTAACATCGACAAAATCATTGAAGGTATTTTTTTTGTTCAGGTGGCGACCTGAAAAATGCCACGCATCACCAAGGTCACCCCCTCCCCTAACGTGAACGATCCCAAGTACAACACCCCGATTTAGCAGCGGCAATCGCGTTGGGTCGAACGTCATTGGCAAAGAAATCCCATAGGCCCCATATGCGGTCAGGTAAAGCGGGCGAGACGCCAGGGGAGCGCCTGCTTTATAAACAAGGGTAACCGGCACTTCCGCACCATCACGCACCGACAGCCAATGTTCTTCAACCCGATACTGGTCGCCAATATCGTTCTCCAATGCTGAATCCGAATCAATTTCGTGCGCTGCTTTTTCAGAAACGTCCACCCTGTAAAGACGTTCTGACTGAATAAGGCTTCGCTGCTTGAATTGAAAACCAGATTGGGCGCCATCCGCAGGCCGCATCAGCCGCAAGCTTTCTCCTGCACCAGCGGAAAAGATGCTTTTCTGGTATCCCGTAACGGGTTCAATCAGCACCAGCTCATCTCTGAGTCTGTTTCTGACTTGAACCAGTAAATGCTGATTAAAGCGCTCAAAGTCGACCACACTACCCGGCAGGTCCAGCTCATAAAACTGCCAGTCACTTGGGTCAACCTCGCCATTTTGTATCAAGGCAATCGCATACCCGGCTCGCTCATAATTGCTAAGCACGGTCATATGATCGGCTCCGATCATTAGTCGATACCGATGCCCTGCTAGCCTGGGGGCAATCAGTTGCAGTTCACCATCCGGCGACAGAACTCGGATCTCTGTCGCGCGGTGAGATTCGGACGTGATCATCACCGTTTCTCGATCGCGAGCAGTCCTGAGACTGAGGGTAAATGCCGGGTCGGGTTCCCGGTAAAGGACGGACTTTTGTCCTTCCGGTAAATGTGCAACGACCGAGTTCGTCTCTTTGTCAACGACAAGAACAGTGTCGCCATACCATGCAAGGTCTGGTTTTAACCCACCAGCGACGGTAGTCACCAGACCAGAGTCAAGATCCCGAAGCCGTAAAGTATGGCTTCCATCACCAACCCTGTCTTCCGTAAACGCGACAGTCTGTTCGTCCGGGCTGATACTGAATCCACCCAGGGCATAGTAGTCAGCACCATTGGAGAGTTTATTAAGATCAATCACAATCTGCTGCTCACCCGCCAAAGTCCTCAAACGCCGGTAGAAAACAGGGTGATGGTCGCCTTTTTTTATTTCGGAATAGTACTCAAAGCCGCCAGCAACGATCGGTGTAGTTTTTCTTTCTGCCGGTAGCTGTGCATTTAACTCAGACATCATGCGCTTGAGGTTTAGCCCCCAGGATTCTGTTTGCTTGGCAAGGTATTGCTGCTCGCGGGCGATGTACTGCACGGCATCAGGATGCTCAAGGTCCAGCATGTAGGAATAGGGATCGATCCATGCGATGTCCTGCAGCAAGAACTCCTTGGGATGTGATGCTGCCTGCGGCGTATTCCTGGGCTGCTCCTTCGAACAACCCCAAAGCGCGAGTACAGCAACAATCATGAGAATCGATTTTTTAATAAAGGTCTTCACTGCAGACTCACCTGCGCACTGCAAGACGGATGGTGCAAATTCATGCCGACCCCGCTGCGCCTTAAAATCACTGAGCCGAATATTGCCCGCCAAGATAAACAGACCGAACAAGAAACCGGCATTGCTCAACACCTACCCCAAAAAACCGCGAATACTCTGCGTAAGTACCGTGCCTAAGTACCGGCCTAAGTACTCTACGAAAGTACCCTGCGCTACCAAGCACGATCCTATGCTACGACAGCATCAATGGATTCTGCCTTTTCTATGTCGTGTTTAAGTTTGCGCCTTACTCACCTTTGAACACAGGCTCTCTTTTTTCAAGAAAGCTGGCAACACCCTCTTTGTGATCCTCGGTCTGGAACAAAGTCCCTAGCGTCTGACCTATCCAGTTACCCATCTCTTCATATTCACCGTAATAAGAACGCCGCAAGCCCTCTTTGAGATAACGAACGGCTAACGGCGGGTTGGCCGCGATCTTACTCGCTAGTACCCTCGCCTCGTCCAGCAAATCATCATGTGGCACGACACTCATCACAATACCTAATTCAAGCGCACGCTCGGCGCTGATGACTTCACCGGTAAACAGTAACTCTGCAGCACGCTGTGGACCAATAAGTTTAGGGAGTCGAACCATTCCTCCTACGTCAGCGACAAGCCCCCGCTTAACGAACAACTCGCCAAATTTTGCTTTTTCTGATGCGATTCTGAAATCTGCCATCAGAGACATATCCATACCCCATCCAACGGC
>JABIVN010000379.1 GCA_018667205.1 Gammaproteobacteria bacterium
TATCGTTTTTGTCCTAATCCTGGCCTCCCTGATCGCCTTTATTGATCGTCAGGTCGTGGCTATTGTCGTCGGACCGATGAAGGAAGACCTTGGGGTCGGTGATACGGAAATCGGCTGGCTCTATGGCGTATTCGCCTTATTTTATGCCTTTGCAGCGATCCCAATCGCTACCATGGCTGACAAGAAGAGCCGAAAACACATCATCGCGATTGGCATCTTTCTTTGGTCGCTGCTGACTATTGCCTGTGGCCTGACTCGAAGTTACTGGCAAATATTTTTCGCCCGTATCGGCGTCGGTGTTGGCGAAGCCACACTCAGCCCATCAACAACGTCACTTATTGGCGACTATTTCCCGCGCAAAGACATTCCCTTAGCGCTCAGTATTTTCGCGACGGGTCCGATCATTGGTACCGGCATCGCTTTCGTGATTGGTGGCTTTGTACTCGATATGGTAGAGCACGCTAACCCGATGGTATTGCCTTTCTTCGGCCCCTTAAAACCCTGGCAGCAGACCTTTATTTATGTCGGACTTCCAGGGGTATTCCTGGCGGCATTTTTTCTGCTAATTAAGGAACCCGTTCGCAGACCATCAATGGCGCCTGATACCGGGACAAGTGACACGGCACAACTCATCGCCTTTTACAAAGACAATGCCCGCACAATCACCTTCCATCACCTTGGCTTCGTGTCCCTAGTGCTGACCGGATATGCGTTCGTATTCTGGAGCATTACCTTCTTCGTGCGCGTACATGACGTACCTGCCGCCGAGGCATCTCAGGTCTTTGGCTGGACCTTCATCGTCTTCGGTCCAATGGGACCGTTGTTAATCGCTTATCTTGCCAAAAAGCTAACTGACCGGGGATATCAAGATGCAAACATGACCGCGGGAATGATCGGTGGCATCCTGACAATACCAACCGTTCTGCTGATTCAGGCGGCACCAACCGCCACATGGGCATTTATTTTATATGCACCGGCACTGCTGGCGGTCAATTCTCCTTTCGGTATCGCAGCGGGTTCCTTACCGGTGATTACGCCGCCACATCTGAGAGCCCGGGTAGCGGCTGTTTACATGCTAACCGGCGCAACAGGGATGATGTTTGGTCCACCCCTTGCTGGTGCGTTTAACGAATATATCTTCCCGGGTGACGAGGGCATTCGATATTCCATGATTACCATGACTTGTTTTTTCGGCCTTCTGGGCATCGTACTCCTTTGGTTCTCTCGTAAGCCCTATGCCGAATCCATGAGAAAAGCCTCTCTTTGGGCTGAAGAATAGGCATCGTCATGGAAAAAATTTCGCAATCAAAAAGCCATCACGGAACGCAGTTCGTTTACCGACATGATGCCGAGACACTTGGCTGTCCAATGAATTTTGGTCTTTACCTACCGGACAATCTATCGGCGCCCGCACCGACCCTATTTTGGCTTTCGGGCCTAACCTGCACAGAGGATAACTTTATCACCAAGGCGGGCGCGCAGCGCGTCGCCAGTGAACTCGGTATAATCCTCGTAGCCCCGGATACCTCCCCACGTGGCGAGGGCATTCCTGATGACCCTGACGGTGCTTATGACTTTGGACTAGGCGCGGGTTTTTACGTTAACGCCACGCAAGCCCTTTGGCAGAAGCATTACCAAATGCGCAATTATATAGAACAAGAGTTATACCAGTTGGTGCTGGAATCGTTCCCGGTCGACCAAAACAGACTGGGTATTTTCGGGCATTCAATGGGCGGCCATGGCGCACTCACCATGGCACTTCGTTCGCCGGAAAAGTTCAGATCAGTTTCTGCGTTTTCACCGATTTGCTCCCCTATCAACAGCCCCTGGGGAGAAAAAGCGCTGAGCGGATATCTGGGTGCGGATCAATCAACCTGGAGGCAATACGATGCCTGCGCGCTGATCAATGATGGTGCGCGGTTCAGCGCTATTTTGGTCGACCAAGGTACGGATGACAACTTTCTGAATGAACAACTAAAACCCGGCCTTCTTGAGTCCGCATGCAGCAACGCAGGCATTGACCTAACGCTAAGAATGCAGCCAGGGTTCGATCACAGCTATTACTTCATCGCCAGTTTTATGGAAGACCACTTACGCTGGCACTCCGATCGTCTCCACTAGCGACTCGCCGCAGGCAACTGAGCCACAACGGTTGTAGCGGGCATCACATATTGCTATTTTTAACTTATGACTGAAATTAATCGCATGGAAAACCCGATCATACCCACGTCTGTTGACGACGTGACGTTGATCGATCCTGAGATACAGGAATGTCCTTTTCCGACCTATGACCTACTGAGAGAAGAGGCACCGGTGTTTAAGGACCCTGTCACCGGCATGTTTGTCGTGACGCGATACGACGATCTTCGTCGCGTGGCGTTGGATTATGACAACTTCAGCAATCATCGTTACTCCAACGATCCCGAAAGACATACCCCAAGTCAGCAGATCGCTCACAAACTGTTTCTAGAGAAAGGGTGGGTCCCTGGTAAATCACTTGCCGCTCGCGATGATCCTGACCACAAGCAAATGCGCTCATTGTTTGACGATGCTTTTCGGCCTAAACGGATCGCAGAAATAGAAGGTCACGTCGAGAGACTTGCCTATGACCTGATCGATGACTTCATCGATCAGCGGGCGTGTGACTACGTAAAGCAATATGCGGTACCACTGCCACTGTTCATTATATGCAGGCAAATGGGCGCAAAAGACGAAGACGTCTGGCAGATAAAGAAATGGACAGATGCCTGGATAAAGGGCGGCACTATTGGGCTTGATGAAGAAGGCGTCGTCTGGGCAACGGAAATGGAAATTCAGGCGCAGCATTACTTTCAGGCCATTTTCGAGAAACTTCGCGTGCAACCCGATGACACACTGCTCTCTGACCTTGTAAATAACGAAGTTCCCGGGTGGGGTCGCACATTGTCAGACAGCGAACTGCACGCCGAGATGATGCAGGACACCTTCGTCGGTGGATCTGAAACGACGACCAACGCCATGTCTGCGGGCATCATGTTGCTGGATAAGAACCCGGCAGTCTGGCAGAAACTAAAAAAAGACCCGGAAACGCACCTCAGCACCTTCGTTGAAGAGGTTGTGAGGCTGGAAAGCCCCGTGCAGGGTTTAACTCGTTTGGCAAAAAATGATGTTGAAATCGGAGGCGTGGACATACCCAAAGGGTCCGTTATCGATATCAGATATGGTGCAGGGAACCGGGACCCAAGACATTTTGCTTGTCCGCACGAAGTTGATATCGAGCGAAAAAATGCCGCCTCACATCTTGGCTTTAGCACGGGCACTCATTATTGTCTTGGTGCCCCATTAGCGCGTAGAGAACTCTACTGGGGGTTCAGGGCATTCATTGATCGAATAGATTCATTTCGGGTAGTACCAGAAAAAAACAACTTGCGACACCTACCTAACTACAGCTTGAGGATACTAAAAGAACTTCATATAGAATTTACACCTACGCACGTCTAGATAGGTTTTCTTTCAATATTTCTCCTAAGCTATTTACCGTCAACCTTAACGTTAACTTTTTATCGTCAATCTTTTACCGTCAATCTTTTACCATCAACCTTTTACCATCAACCTTTTACCATCAACCAAAGGACACCCTCGATGACAAAACTCAGCGCACCCGGCCACCCATTCCAATATGCCTGGCACGTTCCTGACCTGGACAAAGCCATTGATCACTGGACCAACGTTGTCGGCGTTGGGCCTTTCTTCATCAATGAGGTGGACAGCAAAAGGATGGAAGGCTTCCAGTATCGAGGCGGAGACGGCAACCTTCAGATGCGCGTTGCCTGGGGCCAAAGCAAGGAAGGACAGATCGAACTGATCGAAGTCAACTCAACAGAGTCCAACGTCTATCACGACCTGATACCGAAGGATCGGGTTGGCTTCCATCATATTGGCATCTGGTCTGATGACTACTTCGCTGATAAATCACTGCTGACCGAACGGTACGAAAACGTCATGGACATGGGCCCCAACTCCAACATCTGCTACTTCGACACATCTGCAGACAGCGGTAACATGCTGGAACTAATAGAAAGAAACGATGGCATTACTGGCCTTTTCGATAAGATTACCAAAGCCGCAGAGGGATGGGACGGCACTAAGCCCTCTCGAACGATGGCCGAACTCATGGGTGGGTGATCAGTAAGGAATAGAAAAATGATCCAGTCGAAATATGGCAAGGAAGATCAGACCTTTCAGGCAGCAGGCGGAATAGACGGCATTCAACAACTCGTTGAGGCCTTCTATGATGTTATGTGCAGTAGGGACTACGCCTCTGTCATACGCCGAATGCACCCAGACGATCTAACCGTTAGCATTGATAAACTGGCAAGGTTTCTTTGTGGTTGGATGGGAGGCCAAAAAAGGTACAGTGAAAAATACGGCGGGATCGCAATCCCGCCCGCTCATGCTCACTTGCCCGTGGGTGAGGCCGAGAAGCAAGCATGGCTGGATTGCATGCGCGAAGCGCTCGATCAACAGGACTATCCGGACGAGCTGAAGAAATACCTGATTGAA
>JABIVN010000380.1 GCA_018667205.1 Gammaproteobacteria bacterium
CCGGGTCTTTCTCTTAACAAAAGCGGTAACAACATAATAAGCAGAACCGCGAGCGCCATAATGAATGCCGCAGTAGACAGACCAAAGTTCACCAACGCCGCACTACCGACAGCGCCAGAGATGCTTATCCCGCCAACCTGGCCACCAAACATATAAGCATTCGCCTGGGCACGCTCATTTTCATCCAGGATATCGATAGCCATCCCGTCAACCGCGACATCCTGAGCTGCACCAAAAAAATTCGCCAGAAAGCCAAGTGCCGCCAACAGGTAGTAACTTTCTTTGGGATCAGGCGACAGTAAAGCGATCAGCAGAAAACTGGAAATAATCCCCATTTGAGCCAGGAGTATCCATGGCCGGCGCCGTCCCATAGCAGGGAACGCAAACCGGTCCATGACAGGACCCGCCAATAGTTTAAAACCCCAGGGTAGAAAAACGATGGCAATAAACCCCCCAATTTCAGCCATCGAAAGCCCTTCGGCGGCAAACCATGCCGGTAGTGCCACCTGAAAGATACCAATGGGTAGCCCCTGACAAACATAGAGTAAGCAAAGGGTTGTAAACCGAAGCCATTTCGACTGCGATAATGCTGGGGGCTGCTGAAACATCCGTTATGTTATATCACATGATTAACCCGATGGCGTTCACAGATTAGTTGTGGCAGATTACCGCTTTTGATTCAGGAGACACCATTGAAAGTGATCTGTCTTACCGGAGGGCTTGCCTCTGGAAAATCTACTGCCGTGAAACATCTCGCCACCAAGGGCGCCGTTGTTATTGATGCAGATATCCTGGGTCACCAGGCCTATAACCCTGGCACCGCGGCATTCGATGAGGTCATCACCAGCTTCGGCGAGGAAGTTCGCGGTGGCGACGGTCAGATCGATCGGAAAGCACTTGGCGGCAAGGTCTTCGGTAAACCAGGGGCGCTAAGAAAGCTAACGGACATCGTATGGCCGGAAATTCGTCGACTCGCAGAATTGGAATTAGCCGCCATTGCAGACAGCAACTCAGAGGCGATTGTCGTGCTTGAAGCTGCGGTGCTGTTTGAAGCAGGGTGGGAAGATATAGGCGAAGAAATTTGGGTTCTTACGGTTGACCGGGAGACCGCCATCGAGCGATCAATGGCTCGAGACAAGGCCCCGCGTGATGCCGTTGAGCGCCGGTTGGATTCTCAACTGTCCAATGAAGTTCGAACTTCGCGCGCCGATGTTGTGATCACCAATGACGACAGCGTTGCAAGGATGCTAGCGCAGATTGACAGCGCCTACGCCGAAAGCACAGGGTCATCAGGTGCGAGGTGAAAGGAACCACAAAAGCCCGCCACCGACGGCGAACGTCGCCCCGTAAACGGCGCATACAACACTCAGGTCAAAACTTGGCAGGATTGGCGCCATAAACATCAGCACATGCAGGCTGAAAAAAATAATCGCGACATTAAAATAGGCGAGCTCTCTTGCCACCGGCGTTGAAAGATCAGGGTCGAGTATTCTAAGCAGTAGCAGCCCGCTACCGGTTGAACCCGTGCAACAACCGAATAACGTAATTGCTCGCTCTATTGGCAAGGTATTAAGCATGCGCCCAAACAAAAAACACATTAACGCGGTGGTGGCAGCGGCCGCCAGACACACTGCCAGTATTGGCACAAGGTAATTCGCCAGCAGCGCGAACTGGATGCTCATCACCGTGCCCACCATCATCAGGTCAACAGACGAGCCGGTAATCCTTTTCTGGGTTTCGTTATCAATGCAGTGCCCATAACCAAGCCGGTTAATGGCTCCCCGTAAGATCAGGCACACCAGAAGCCCATGAATAAAGAACATGTTATGACTGAACAGCAAACCCATTGGCAGGCCTAAAAAGACCGCCCCATCAAGCAACGATTGCATCAGTAGCAGATACTCATTGGTTGCCAGGTACGCGACCCCAAGAATACTAAGATGGAATACCAGAGAGTCCACATTGGCAGAATGAGTCACCTGCCGGCCTGCTTCGGGCCGCGCCGACTCATCATGGACACCCACCAGGAATTCTTCTGTTAGCCGAGCCGCCGTGTTCTGGTTTAAGCCATTTTTGATCGCATAACGGGCCGCAGGCACCCCAATCACAAAGGAAATTACAAACCCCATAGAGGCATAGATCAACCCAAAGTTAACCGCAGCGCTAACCCCGAATTCAGATTCCCAAATGGATCCTATCGCCATCGCCTGACCCGGGCCCTGGGTAAAGCCATGGGTCACCAGCATGCCAAGGTAATGCGACAATTCGCCCCCGGTCACCAGGTTGTATGTCACCAGCACCGACAATCCAACCAGGGCCTGCAACACAAGGCTCATGGTCCAGCCAGTCGCGAGCCAAATACCGCCTGGCTGAATAGATTTATTGTCGGCGCTTGCTTCCTTGCCGGTTAGCACCAGCGACATAAAGCTCAGCGTGAAAAAATGGAAAGCGAAGGGGACAAAGTCTTGGCTGGTATACCCAAAAGCGTAGTCGGCGCTAACCAGCAAAAATCCAATTAACCCACCCAGCAAACTCGCTGGAATCAACGCGAACTGGAACCATGGGACGCGGGCACGAAGCACTGTGCCTACCAGGATCATAGAGGACATAAAGGCAAAGGCTATGACCCCTGAAAAAGAATCAGCCATTTTTAGAACTTGTTGGGATACTACCGATAAAGATCACGTTCACTGGATTCACCGCACAAGCCGTTAGTGTAGCGTGTTACGACACAAATGGCAGGAGAATGATAACCGTCAGCACGGCGACTGCAACGACGCCCAGGTGCTCTTTTAGGTATTCGATGATGTTTTCCATCACCCTATTGAACACGGGATTCGAGTCAACCAGAAGTATCTGTTGGGAATATCTAAATAACCGCAACTAGGGGTCTGGCCACCGGCGATAGCGCTAGCCGCCACCTGAGTGTCGACCCCGTGTAAATCATAGGGCGTAAAACGTCGCGCGTAAAATAGTGACGATTTACGTTGGAATGTTTTACTCTGGCAGTCTCTATAACCTCAGATAAGGTTTCCATGAACAACTATTGCCTTGAAGTCATCCGACAGGACCTAACACAATC
>JABIVN010000381.1 GCA_018667205.1 Gammaproteobacteria bacterium
GCTTGGTGGCGATCCCCAGTATCCAGGGCCTTGCGATAATATGCGGCGTATGGCTTTTATCCATAGCGCCAGCACTAATTCTGGCATCGGCGACAATGTGTCTGCTGCCGCCTCCCAAGTCGCATAATACAGGCTCGGTTCTGCTTAATAAGGTGTGGACCTCTGTGGTGAATATTGAGGACCATAAATACATCGTGATTACCATTGCGGCTTTGCTGTTTGCTGGCGGGCTGTACTATTCAAAAAACCTGACGGTGGGCGATACCAAAGGTAGCGCCATTCTATGGCCGGATTCTCGTTTTAACGCCGATTCCGAGGCGGTAAATTCGCGTTTTTCGTTCCTTGGATCAGATGTTATGCAGGTGTACATCGAGGGGGATAAAGACACCATGCTGTCCCCAACCGTCTATCAGCAGACCGAAGCGCTAGACCGCTACATGTATGAGCATATGCCCGAAGTACGTCCCGCGCAAAGCCTTGTGCCAATTATAAAACTGGTTAACTCGGTATTGTTCGAGGGTGACCCCTCTTATGAATTATTGCCGGATAACAAGGAAGAAATTGGTTTTGATATCTATATGTATCGCTCCCGGGGGGAGCCGGGTGATTTTGCGGCCTATACCAATAAAGATTGGGAGATAGGTAATGTCTCGTTCTATCTTCAGGACCACAGCATGCCCACCATTGGCAAACTGAGGAAGCACCTTGATGACTTCTTTGGTGATGAAGCGAATATCACCAGTGAAGCTGACTTTTTGTATTCAGGAGGGCAGGTAGGCATCACTGAAGCTCTCAATGATGAGATCTCGGCCTCGAACCAGAAAGTCATGGTTGCGATTACGCTCGTCATTGCCGTGTGCATCATGACGTTGTACCGCTCGATATCTGTCGCCCTAATACTCATATTTAGCCTGGCCACTGCAAACGCGCTCACCTACGCCTTTATGGCGTGGCAGCAGGTTGGCCTCAACATCAGCACATTACCCTTGGCCGCGCTAGGTGTCGGTCTTGGGGTGGACTACGGAATTTATATGATGGATCGGATTAAGGAAGAGTTCAAACTATGCGGCAGCGTGATTGAGGCGATGCACCGTGCGCTCATAACATCGGGGAACGCCATCGTCATTACGGCTTTAACGATGATACTGCCGCTGGTGCCATGGATAGTCATGTCTCCGCTGCGTTTTCAGGCGGAGATGAGTATGTTGCTGGGCATGGTGCTAATGATGAATATGTTGGGGTCATTGTTATTTGTTCCGGCGGCTCTGGCAGCCCTTAGGCCGAAGGCAATTTTCCCCCCCCAAGCGCATCAGAGTACAGGACAAGAACTCGCGGAATAATGACTTTATTTTTCTGCGGTGTGGTATGGATGTTTCAGGAAAAAGATATGGCTATTCTAATAATAGAGGTGATATATGAAACTAAATAAAATTCGCATTGGTCTACTGTCGCTATGTGCGTTGTTAAGTTCGTCAACTGTCTTCGCATTGGACACCGGGATAAAGGGCCTCAATATCGATGGCAGACTTATGCAGGGCTATTCGGTGCTGTACGATCTGGACCAGGGGGGCAGCGAGGAAGGGCCCGCTAATTATACCGGTGAGATCAAGTTTTCCTTCCGGCCTGATCGCAGGTTTACTTTTATTGGTAACTTTTGGATTCGGGGTATGTGGAATGATCCGGATTATATAGAGCCTGAGGGTGGTTTGAAAAACCTGTTCAATGGTCCCCAAACTGGATTCGCAAGCGGTAGCTTTCAACATGGGACCAGCAACTGCGACCTTAACGCCAGAGAGTTCTGTGCATCCAATAACCAAGTCGATATCTATGACGACTTTAATGATGAGATCATTCGAGAATTATCGGTCAAGTTTCGCGACAAGAAAAACCGCTTTACGGCAAAAATTGGTAAGTTTCAGCGCGGTTGGGGGCAGTCCGACGGTTTAAGGCTGCTCGATATTGTCAACCCACAGGATCTTCGCAGTCATTTCGTCTTTAAAAATGCAGACGAAATTCGGATTCCCCTGTGGATGATCTCTACGGACTTCAACCTCAAAAAATTGGGCATCGCCAAGCCCTTTGAAGCTCTTGGTATGAACAGGCCGGTTTTCGAGCTGAATATTGCTCCGGAAATGCGCCATAGCGCTATCGTGGTGAACAACCCGACTCCCGGTGCTAATACCGATGGCGGGCATTTTGGTCTGCCTTGGCCAAACCTGGTGGATTCAGGTTTTGATCACCAGTCCGGTCTCGGTGCTGTCGGTTTTGGCGCGGCTTTGTCAGACAACGAACTTGACAACTTTGATTGGGGCGATCCGGAAATATCGATGCGTCTTAAGTTTGACACTCTTGGTGGTACAGCAACTATCAACGGATTTTATGGCTTTCAGGATCTGCCGTTGGTGCTCTTGCAGGGTGGAACGGTGCATGTTGGCTCCGGCGTTAACGATGCAGGAGCGGCGGTGGTCAATCAAGACGTGGATCACCAGACGTTGATTAACGCAATATGGGCACCCAGCTTCGACGGATCACCCAGTTCTGCGGGAGCTCCTTCGGGATACTTGCCCTTCCTTCGCGGTGCCGCAGGTCTAGGCCCGTTGACCACAAGTCCGCTTACTGCTTTAACCGAGGGAGCGTGTAATGATCCGGTCAACGACCCAGGTGGTGCGGGTCTGGAGTGTTCGGTAACGGCCAACTTGGACCTCGATTATACTTTTCGTCAGAAAGTTGTCGGTTTCAGCTTTACCCGGGATATGAGTGATTACATCTCGGTCGGGCCAAAGGGGACGGGGCCATCGTTTCGTACAGAGGTATCTTACGAGTTCGATAAACCCTTCAATAAAAGCGTAGTGCTAAACCCTTTTAATCCAGATCAACTGGAAACTGGAAGCCCCAACTTGCTGGTCTCACCTAACGATGCAGTGGCGGAAAGAGATGTTACATCCGTCATGTTGGGTTTAGATTATCCGCTCTGGATTCCAGGGTGGGAGGGACAGGAGAAATCCATATTTACTAGCGTACAGTGGTTTAATATACATACTGAAGACGCTGATGGACTGTTAGCGCAAGCCCCTTACTCCTTCGCTGAAGTTGAGAGCAATCAAAACTTTGTCACTTTCCTGTGGGAGCTAAAACTCGACAATCAACGCCTGGTGACGGAAGGTCTGTATATTCGCAATGTGCAGGGTGATGGAACTGCATACCGTCAACGTATCGATTTTAACTATCTAGGCGGTAATTGGCGGCCAAGGATCGAATGGCAAACGTTTAGTGGCAAAAGGGGCGTTGCACCTGTAGGCCTGTTTGACGATAAGGACTATGTAGAGTTTTCGATGACCTACCAGTTCTAGTAACGTTCATATATGAAAAGGATATAACGATGAATTATCTAAAAGTTTCAATTAGTACAGTTCTAGCGGGTACTCTGCTTACCAGCCTGTCTTTGGCTGCAGACACTAATCGCGCACTGGACGCCTGGAAAGCTTACGCCGCGCAAACGGGAAACCCCGATCACGCCAGGTGGGTGGAGGAAATTTCGAAGCCAGAAGCTCTGCGCCTGGCCAAGGAGTGGTCGGAATTACGAGGCTACGATGCTTACGACCTAATTAACAAAGCAGAACTACCGGCTGACTTGAAGCCAGGGTTGAAGATCACCGCAGCCAATGCCGACAAGTACCCCTGGCTAAAAGACTATCTGCCAGCTGAGCACCTTGCTGCTCTTACGTCAGACTGGGGTAACATCGGTGAGATCACCATTGTGCCAACCAATACCTATTATATGCACGAAGGGTATTTGAAAGGCACTAGGGAACTCCAGGAGAAAGGTGTCGAAATACAAATCTCTGACAAGGGCGAGTTACTTTATCCGGATGGCTCCTACGCATTGATGTCGGGTGCGGCGGCGACGGCCATTCCCTTTTTAAACCCGAAGAATGGCCTTGAGCTAAATTGGAATTATGTGGCCCATTCTGTTGGTACCGATACACTGGATTTTGAGCCCATTCATATGCGCGCGTGTACACCTGGTGGAAAGATCGATGTTGAATACAAGGCCGACCTATGGTGGTGGCATTATCATAATCGGCAAAATGTCGCGCCAATGGGTGATATTGAGGGTAAGGAAGACTACATCGAAGGCGGGTCCATTTTTTTCAAGGAGCCCTTTGATATTCGCGGCCTGGCTGGAGTTAGACAACGCTATCCGGAAGCGGGAAAGCCGGATGATTTCAAGGTTTTCATTCCTAGTCTAAGGCGAACACGAACCCTCACGGGGTCCGACGCTCAGGACCCCATTGCTTCAGGCCTGGAATTGACCTGGGATGATTGGCGCGCCTACTGGAGTAAAACAGATATCGATCAATTCGAGTACAAGATGGTCGGTCAAGGATTTATCCTGGCCTCACCAGAGGTAGGTTATGTTTACGATTCCATGGTCTGGACAGAGGGCGCATGTAGTGTCAAGACGCTTGAGTTGGAGCTGAGGCCCGTTTGGATTTTTGATATTATCGATAAAACCGGCAAATATATGTACTCCAAGCGCCGCACCTGGGTCGACAAGGAGTTCTATTACATGCAGTACCATATGACCTGGGATCCCCGTGGCAATCCCCTTCGTAATTGGGATGATGTAAGAGCTTGGCGTCCAGCGGTAGGTGACGCGCAATGGAAATCTGTAATCGTCAATAACTATGTCACGAAGCGATTTAGTTCACTCAACATGGACTCGCAGTGGGACGATAGGGAAGACCGGGTTTCCGAAGAAATGTTCGATGTCGACCAATTACGTGATTATCAATAATCGCAACTAAACGCTGTTCTGCAGCCCTGTAGATTTTCTACAGGGTTTTTATCTACTCGGTGCTCTATATATCCTCGGAAACTTGCGGCTAATTGTTTGTCTTGGCTTGAATTTGTTCTTTGATATGCTAGCATGTAAGTTGGTCTGAAAGGCTAATTCACGTATGTAGGGACTCCCATGGGAAAACGAAAAGCAAGGCTGACGGTAGAAGAAGTCAACGGTGCCTGGGCAATAATACCCTCGCCGGCCATCGAGGGGGCTGAAGACTGGCGTATCACGGACACAGTAGACTATGACGAGGTAGCCCGTTCTGTCGCAGGTTTGATTGAGGCCGGCGTCGATGGGATTATGTGTCAGGGCACATTTGGCGAAGGTGCCACCATGACCTGGGATGAAAAGAAAAAGATGACCCAGGTTATGGTAGAAGCCTCAGCCGGTCGTGTCCCCATATTTGCCGGAGTGACCACCCTCAACACCCGCGAAACTATTGTGCAGTTGAAGCATGCGCGAGATATCGGCGCGGACGGCACCATGCTGGGCGTGCCCATGTGGCAGGAAATTGATGTACCCGGTGCCGTGCAGTTTTATAAAGATGTGGCCGAAGCTGTTCCGGAAATGGCAATCTGTATATACGCCAATCCTGAGGCCTTTAAGTTCTCCTTCCCTACGCCGTTCTGGGCGCAAGTTGCAGATATCCCACAGGTTGTTAGCTGCAAATATATCAACATAGCGCAGTTACAGCTTCATACAATGGTTTCTCGCAAACAGATTCGTTTCATGCCACTGGAGTTTGACCATAAAGATGCCGCCAGAATGGACCCGGAGTTTCACACCGCTTTTTGGTCGCCCTGTGCCTGCACCGGGCCCGAACTGACGATTCATTGGCGCGATATCATTAAAGAGGCTGTGGCTACCGGTAACTGGTCCAAACCGGATGCCCTGTACCCGCGCCTGATGTCAGTACTGTCAAATCTGTTTCCACCTGGGGGCTTTGCCGAGTTTTCTCGGTACAACATTCAGTTGGAAAAAGAGCGAATTAATGCGGCGGGCTGGATGAAAGCCGGACCTTGTCGTCCGCCATATAGCACTGCCCCCGAGGCTTATCTTTCGGGTGCCAGGTTGGCCGGGACTGGCTGGGCAGAACTCAACGAATTGCTAAAAGCAGGTAGCCTTTAAGCGCGGCGCATCCAGAGATCTGCAGTAAATAAAAAGAGGATAATGAAAATGTCTGATACATCTAATGCATGCCTTTCTCTATGCCAGAGCCAGTATGGACAGTTTATCAATGGGGAATGGGCGACAGGAGACAGCGGTAAAACAATCGACTTGATGAATCCCTTTAACGGTCAAGTGCTCTCGCGTATAGCGGCCGGTAATAGTCGTGATGTGGAGCGAGCAGTGGCGGCGGCGAGAGGTGCGTTTGGCAGTTGGTCGCAAAGCTCACCTAACGAAAGACAGGAACTACTGGTTGAAATCGCCAGGCGCCTGAAGAATCGTCTCGCAGACTACGCCATGCTGGAGACGCTGAACAACGGCAAACCACTGCGCGAGTCGCTCAACTTTGATCTGCCCCAGGCCATTGGGCAATTTGAGCTTTTTGCGGGTGCCGCCTTCCATCTTCACGGTGAAACGCAGGACTACCCCGATGCGATCGGCCTGGTGCACCGCGAACCTATTGGTGTGTGTGCCCAGATAATCCCCTGGAATGTTCCCCTACTGATGATGGCCAGTAAAATTGCCCCTGCACTCGCTGCGGGCAATACCATTGTAATTAAACCGGCAGAAAGCGTCTGTCTGTCGATAATGGAGTTCTTTCGGGAAATGGCAGACATCTTGCCGCCCGGAGTGGTGAACTTTGTAACGGGTTACGGTGCCGATGTGGGCGAGCCCCTGGTGACGCACCCGGATGTGCGAAAAGTGGCCTTTACCGGCTCGGTGCCTACGGCACAAAAAATAATGCAATATGCCTCTCGCAATATTATTCCTCAGACCCTGGAACTGGGCGGCAAGTCAGCGCAGATCGTCTGCGCTGACGCAGACCTGGAAGCCGCGGTCGAGGGCGCCACCATGTCAACCGTGCTCAACAAGGGTGAAATTTGTCTGGCAGGTTCCAGATTGTTCCTGCACGAATCCATCCAGGAGGAGTTTCTGGCGCGCCTGAAGGTTTCTCTAGAAGGTATTCGCCTGGGCGACCCCACGAGCATCGAAACGCAGATGGGCCCGCAGGCCTCGGTAATGCAGCGCGACAAGGTGAGCTCCTACCTGGAGTTGGGCTTGCAGGAAGGTGCGAGCGTAGTCACCGGT
This sequence comes from Gammaproteobacteria bacterium, assembly GCA_018667205.1. Classification (GTDB taxonomy): domain Bacteria; phylum Pseudomonadota; class Gammaproteobacteria; order Pseudomonadales; family Azotimanducaceae; genus UBA9659. The sequence continues at coordinate 7,103 of JABIVN010000381.1, forward strand.
GGTAGCCGAGCATCGGGTGCGGGTCTGGATCAGGGTAACTTTATTCAACCCACTATTTTCAGCAACGTAAGCAATGATATGCGCATTGCCCAGGAGGAAATTTTTGGCCCGGTAACCTGCGCCATTACCTTCAAAGATGAAGACGAGGTCATTCGCCTGGCCAATGAGTGCAAATACGGGTTGGCTGGCGGCGTATGGACTCAAAATATCGGTGCTGCACATAGAATAGCCAGAGGTATGCAAACAGGAACGGTGTGGATTAACCGCTATTACAACCTGAGGTCCGGTATGCCCATTGGCGGCTACAAGCAAAGTGGTTTTGGTCGGGAGTTTTGTTTTGACGTCCTCAACCACTACACCATAACCAAGTCGGTAATTGTTAACCTCCAAGACGGCCCCATGGGCATGTATGCGCAATAGGTCGGTTGGCGGAAAAGTAATGGAAGATTATCAATCATGAGTGAGCTGGTCATACTCTGTAAGACGGAAGAAGTCGTAGAGGGCACGCCCCTGGCCATCACGGCAGACGGCTTTCCGCCGCTGGCTGCCTATCTGCACGAGGGCACTTATTATGTCACCGACAATACCTGCACCCACGGCATGGCCATGTTGACCGAAGGCTATCAGGATGGTCACGAAATTGAATGCCCGTTCCATGGCGGGGCATTTGATATTACTAACGGGGAAGCCGTTTCCTTTCCCTGCCAGATTGCCTTGAAAAGCTATACGGTCACCCTCGACAGTGGAAATATCTGTGTGCCGGCTTCCGAGGCCGTCGCTTCCTGAAAGCGCACCACCCAATTAAATCAATTTTTCGATGAAGGGCTAAGAAAATGAAAATACAGGCAGCAGTCATCCGGGAACAATCGGGAAAGTTCCATCTCGAAGAGTTGGAGTTGGAAGAACCGCGAGCCAACGAAGTGGTGGTTCGTATAGCTGGTGTAGGCATATGCCACACCGACATTATCTGTCGCGATCAGTATTA
>JABIVN010000382.1 GCA_018667205.1 Gammaproteobacteria bacterium
GCTTCCCGGTAATCGATTTGACAGATAACGCTGCACCACCTCTGCTGTCTCCGTCCGCCTTACTTAGAATCACACCGGTCAGCGGCAACACATCGCCAAACGCCCGCGCAGTATTTGCCGCGTCCTGGCCCGTCAGGGCATCAACCACAAATAATGTTTCCGTTGGGGTCAATGCCTGATGAAGATCGCGAATCTCCTGCATCATTTCTTCATCGATACCCAACCGACCAGCGGTGTCGATGATAAGCACATCGGCAAATTGTTTTTTCGCCTCAGCCAATGCTCCCCTGGCGATATCAATTGGGCTTTGGTCGATATTCGACTCAAAAAACTTAACCTCTGCCTGTTCGGCCAGCGTTCGAAGCTGTTCGATCGCAGCAGGACGGTATACGTCTGTGCTCGCTACCATCACAGACTTCTGGCTTTTGTTTTTCAACCATAGGCCGAGTTTAGCCGTCGACGTTGTTTTACCCGCACCCTGGAGTCCGGCCATCAAGATGACCGCGGGAGGCTGCACAGAAAGGTTAAGCTCGCCCTCCCCGGCCCCCATCACCCTGACCAGTTCGTCATTGACAATTTTGATAAAAACCTGGCCTGGAGACAGGCTGGCTGCGACTTCCGTACCCAGGGCCCTGACTTTTACACTTTCAATAAATTCTTTGACGACGACCAATGCGACATCAGCTTCCAGCAGAGCAACCCGCACTTCGCGCAGCGCTTCCTGGATATTTTCTTCCGTTAATTTGGCTTTCCCCCTAATCGAGGAAAACGCCGAGCCAAGCCTCTCCGTTAATGATTCGAACACTGATTTACCTGATACTTGTTACTGGTTTCGGCTAGTATAACGAATACCGCCCGCCCATTGTGAAGTGGTGAAAAATTGATTGGATTGACAATATGATAATGGTCACTTCTGGCCTTGCCGCCTGCCTTTGTTACCTGGCTGCAACCGGGTTACAGCTAAAAAAGATACTAAAAGGTAATGGCACCGATGTCTGGGTTAAACCGCTCGCCGCCGTTGCCATCATTTTACATGGATTCACCGCATCCAAGGGTTTCGTCAACATCAGCGGTTATGATTTGGGAATCTACCCGATGCTTTCACTGATGTCCCTTTCCATCAGCGCCATCGTTCTAATCAGCAGCCTACGGCGGCCGGTCGACAACCTGCTCGTTTTTGTCTTTCCCATCGCAATCAGCACCATCATTCTTCAAATCGCCCTAAAAGGCGACTACACGCCCCGACAGGATATTACCGGTGGCATCTTCACCCACATTGCCTTGTCTATTATTGCGTATAGTTTACTGACAATAGCAGCAGCACAAGCTCTGTTCCTTTCCTTCGGTGACAAGATGCTCAGGCACCACCAACTAGCCATCCTGAGGAACCTGCCACCGCTCGAAACGATGGAACACCTGATGTTCCAGATGATCTGGGCCGGACTTGTTTTCCTGACCCTGAGTATAGGATCAGGGTTTGCTTTCCTGGACGACTTTTCAGGGCCGGGCCTGATTCACCACACCGCAATCACACTGGCTGCCTGGATTGTGTTCATGGTGCTAGCCTGGGGACGTTATCAACTGGGATGGCGAGGCGCGATCGCTTCAAGATGGACGTTGTTCGGTTTTGTACTGCTAGTTTTGGGCTATTTCGGCAGCAAACTCGTGATCGAGGTTATTCTCGGGGAATAGTTAAGTTTTGCAGGACTTGACACCGAAAAGCGTAGTCCGTACAACTGCAACTCCTGAACTTCCGCGAGGTCTCCATTCTTGGACGATCTGTCGACCGGGGCCTTATTTGGCTCCATTACCCTACTTGTCATTATCTCTGCTTATTTCTCTGGATCTGAAACCGCCATGATGGCGCTCAACCGATACAAGCTGAAGCATCTGTCCAATGAAGGACACGGCGGTGCCTCCCGCGCCAATAAACTATTGGAGCAACCAGACCGACTCCTGGGCGTGATCCTGATCGGCAACAACCTGGCAAACTTTACTGCGGCATCGTTAGCCACCGTGCTGGCCATAAAACTCCTGGGCGAGGACGGCATCGCCGCAGCACCCATTATCTGCACAATCGTATTTCTTGTCTTTGCCGAGGTTGCGCCAAAAACACTCGCCGCGCTTTATCCGGAAAAGGTAGCACTTCCGTCTTCCTACCTACTGCAATTCCTTCTATGGATTTGTTATCCGTTTGTCTGGCTGGTGAACACGATGGCGAATGGGTTCCTGAATTTATTTGGTGTCAGTCACGCTGATGCCGGCGCAGATCACCTTAGCGTGGATGAACTGCGAACAGTCGTTTATGAAGGGTCCCAGATCGCTGGTCACCACCAGGACATGATGCTTGGCGTACTCGACCTGGGTAACGTCACCGTGGACGACATCATGGTACCGCGAACAGAAATTGTCGGCATTGATATTGAAGACGACATGGAGGAGATAGTAACCCAACTCCGTTCCGTGCAGCACACGCGCCTGCCTGTTTTTAAAGAGGATATAGACCGTATCATCGGCGTCCTACATATTCGAAATGCCGCGAGATTCCTGATTGATGGTGAGCTAACAAAAGCTGCTCTGCTTCAGGAATCTGCTGAGCCTTACTTCGTGCCAGAAAGCACACCGCTGCAAAAACAACTGATCAACTTTCAAAAAGAGAAAGAACGTATCGCTCTGGTCGTTGATGAGTATGGAGACATTCAAGGAATCGTTACGATTGAAGACATCCTTGAGGAAATCGTAGGCGACTTTACGAGTGATATTGCAGCGACCAGTGTGGATATCCATCCCCAGGAAGACGGAAGCTTCCTCATAGACGGTGGCACACATATCAGGCTTATTAACAGATCACTCGGCTGGACTTTGCCCGTTGAAGGACCGAAGACTCTAAACGGCTTAATCACCGAGTATCTAGAGACCATCCCAGACGCAAACGTTTGCTTTACCATCGAAGGCTACCGATTCGAAATCGTTCAAATACAGGACAATATGATCCGGACGGCCAAACTCTCTGAACCTCCGGAACCCTTCTAAAAAACGCGTTAAAGCGGATGACAGTATAAAA
>JABIVN010000383.1 GCA_018667205.1 Gammaproteobacteria bacterium
AGCGTACCGATGTCATCAGTACTTACGATATAAAGACACTATCACCCATCGGCGAAATCACTATCGCCCCCAAACACCCCAGCGGTTCGCCAATGCGCCACTACACGGGTATTGTGAAAGACTCTGAAACTGAACTGATGCTGGTCACCAACATTACGCCGGCCATGTCTGTTTCTGTCGTTGACCTGAAATCAGGAACCTTCCTGGGAGAGATACCCACCGCAGGGTGCGGCCTGGTTTATCCCTCAGAAAACTTGTCATTCCTGCAACTTTGCGGAGACGGCAGGGCCCAACTGATCACCCTCGATAAAAAAGGCGAAGAAAAATCGCGGGTTCGCTCCGAAGTATTCTTCGACCTAGAGACCGATCCACTGATGGAGAAGCCTGCCAAAAGCGAAGCTGGATGGGTGTTCAACACCTTCCGTGGAAAGGTGTTTCAAATTGCCGCTGAGTCAGGGAAAATTATCATAAACTTACTGTTTAACGTCGGCAGCGATGACGAAGGTTGGCGAATTGGTGGCATGCAGCCAGTTGCTTTCCATAAGCCTTCACAACTGCTTCTTCTTTTAATGCACCAAGGTGGCGTAGACACCCACAAGGATCCCGGCACCGAAGTCTGGTATGTCAGCTTGGCGACAGGCGCTACGACTCACCGCCTTACCCTAGCGGTACCTGCCAACTCTATCCAAGTGTCACAGGATGAATCTGCATTACTCTATGCGGGTTCCATTGCTGAAGACCAGGTACAGATATACGATCTGAAAACGACGGTGTCCAAAGGCACGATTTCAGACATTGGGCTACCAACAATTCTACAGAACCTCTAAATGCTTGACCCTGTTGTTCTTTACAGCCTTGTCGGTGGATTTGCCCTGCTCTTTGCGCTGTCTGCGCTGGAAAAGTATCAGGACATGACCGCATTTCAACTCAAACTGGAAAACTACCAGATGCTTCCTACAGCACTCACGGCCGGGATGGCGAATGTCGTTTTTATGATGGAAATTGTGGCCACAACATTGTTATTAACACCCGCCTATCTTTATGGCGCCGCCCTGTCAGCGATACTGATTTTGGCATACACCTCGGGGATAGCCTTTAACCTCGCAAGAGGAAGAACGCATATAGACTGTGGTTGTCTTGGGTCCCAGGGCGAAGGCATCAGTGGCTACCATCTGCTTAGAAACAGCACGTTACTACTCTTATTGTTAGTCTGCTTCATACCCATCACCGATCGCCAACTGGTCTGGCTGGACTACTCGACGATCGTTCTGTTTCTAGGTGCAAGCGCTGCAATCTATGCCACTGCAAACCTGATGATTGCCCACGCTAACCAACACAGACTCTGGTGGTCCTAATGGATACAGCACTAATTGCATCAAACTTTTTACTCTGGCTGCTGGTCATCCTGCTGCTGGTGATCGTCTTTGCGCTAGCTCGCCAAATCGGCGTTCTACACGAAAGAGTCGCCCCTGTCGGTGCGCTCATGCCAATGAATGGTCCCAAGATTGGTGAACGAGTGGAACCGATCAAAGCGCCGTTACTAGACGGCACTTCGATAACTATCGGCGCGGGTATGGATGACAATCTATTGATCTACTTTCTGTCCCCTGGCTGTCCTGTTTGCAAATCGCTGTTGCCCGTCGTCCAGGAAATCGCAAAACAGGAGTCTGGCATTACCGTTCGGTATGCCTCGGATGGAGAAACGACCGCCATCCATGAACGATATGCAATCGAACACGGCATACCGGTTTCCGATTACCTGTTATCAAGGGAACTCGGGATTTCACTGGGCGTCAATAAACTGCCTTTTGCCGCACTGATCAATCGCGATGGGGTACTCAGGGCAAGGGGCCTTGTCAATAACCGTGAACATCTAGAGAGCCTACTAGCCGCCGATGAGTTGGACGTATCCAGCCTGCAAGAGTATCTTGGAGTGGCTGAGGAACCGAACCACCAATGAAGCCAGATATTTTAATTCAACTAGTCGACAAATGGGTTACTGCCAGAACCGTGAAATCTGCCCGCCAGCTTTCACGTCGGCATTTTCTTTCCCGTTTAGGAAAACTCATGGTTGGCATCGCGCTGGTCCCTGTCCTACCCGTTGCCCGTGCCGCCGAAACCCGCCTCCAGCTTCCCGAAATCGGCGACCCACAGGACTGTGACTACTGGCGCTATTGCGCTGTAGACGGCTACCTGTGCAGTTGCTGCGGTGGCAGTGAATCAAAATGCCCGCCTGGCGCTGAACCCTCGCCTGTCACCTGGATTGGTACGTGCGAAAACCCGGCGGACGGCAAGCGCTATATCATTTCCTACAACGACTGTTGCGGAAAGGGAGAATGTGGGCGGTGTTTCTGCAACCGCAACGAGGGAGACAAACCCACCTATTACCCTCCCAAGAACAACGACATCAACTGGTGCGTAGGCACCAAAACCAATGCCTACCACTGTTCAACGGCAGTCGTGGTGGGCGTCGATGAGAGCTAATGCGCTGGACACTCCTATCACTAACTTTGTTGTGTGCTATCGCAGCAGCTGATCCCAAAAGTCACTATATGATTCATTGTATGGGCTGCCACCTTAAAGACGGTAGCGGTCTGCCACCAGAAGTTCCGGCCTTCGACAATAAACTCGGCATTCTCGCTGCATCTGGCAAAGGCAGAGAGTACCTCGTGGCAGTACCGGGCGCGTCGCAATCTCCTATTGATGATGCCGACCTTGCTGGTGTTCTTAACTGGATACTGACTATGTACGCTGACCAACCATCCTACCAACCGTTCCTGGAGTCCGAAATAAATCATTATCGCCACAAACCAATAAAGAACCCCGCGCGCCTTAGACACGAACTATTAGGCGCAACCAACTGATGGAACATTTTAGCCACGCGATGGCATTCGCCGATCCACTCAGTGTTGACGGCGCCCCTAAACGGACTGCCTGGCAAACCATCAAATCTATCTTGCCTTTTCTCTGGCCAAAACAGCGCCCTGACATGCAGGCCCGTGTCGCCATCGCCGTTGTATGCCTGCTAATGGGACGAACCGCTAACGTTTACGGCCCGATCGTTCTTAAGGATTTAATTGATGGCCTGGAGTCTCTGGTTCGAACCACCCAGTCGATTGATATAACCGTTAACCCTAGTTCAGCCATCGCGGGACTGGTCAGTCTTGCCCTTTTGTATGGCCTAATGATTTTTCTGCCAGGGGCCTTGACCGAACTGCGGTCGGCGGTATTCACGCCTGTTTCAGAGTTCGCGCAACGAGTCATCGGGCTGAAAACTTTCAGCCATATTCATGATCTGAGCATGAGATTTCACCTGGACAGACGCACCGGGGGCCTGTCTCGGGCGATCGAACGCGGCACCCGAGCGCTGCAACAAATTACGGGTTTGTTTGCTTTTAACATAGCACCCACGTTATTCGAGATAGCACTGGTTTCAATTTACCTGGCCGTCAGTTACCCCGTTAAGTATGTCTTGGTGATCCTGGTTGCAGTCGTCGGGTACATCGCTTTCACGCTGGTGTTTACAGAGTGGCGTACCAAGTTCAGACGCGAAATGGTGAGTCAGGAATCACGTGCCACGTCGATTGGTGTCGACAGTCTGCTCAACTTTGAAACAGTCAAATATTTTGGCAACGAAAAGTATGAAGCTGACAGGTACAACCATGCCTTGCTGAAGTACATGGACGCGGCTGTAAAGAGCCAAGACACCCTTGGCCTGCTCAACGCAGGGCAACTAATCGCCCGAGTACTCTGTCAGGTGACAATTCTTGTTCTGGCGGTCCAGGACCATGCCGCAGGACTGCTCTCGACCGGCGAGGTGGTGATGATAAACACTTTTATGCTGCAACTGTTTATCCCACTCGGTTTCCTAGGCTCCTCTTACCGCATGATCCGTCAGTCAATGGTGGATATGGAGTACATGTTTCAGTTACTTGATTTGAACCCCGAGGTTCGTGACGACAAAGACGCCGCACCGCTTAAGGTCAATCAGGGTGAAATTCAGTTTAAGAACGTCAGTTTCACCTACGAACGCGGACGCAAGGTGCTCAGTGAAATCAACTTTTCTATCGATGAAGGCCGAACTGTGGCTGTTGTCGGCCCCAGCGGGGCCGGTAAGTCGACCCTTTCACGACTGCTGTACCGATTTTATGACACTCAGGAAGGCAGCATTTTTATTGACGGTCAGGACATTACCCATGTCACCCAGGCAAGCCTCAGAAATACTATTGGTATCGTTCCTCAGGATACGGTCCTATTTAACGACACCATTCGATACAACATCCGGTACGGGAACCCACAGGCGACTGACGAAGAGGTCGAAAACGCGGCAAAACTTGCGAGCATCCACGAGTTTATTATGTCCCTTCCACAGGGATATGAAGCACGCGTGGGTGAAAGAGGATTAAAGCTGTCTGGCGGCGAAAAACAGCGGGTCGCAATAGCCCGCACAGTGCTGAAAAACCCTAAAATACTGGTTCTAGACGAAGCCACGTCAGCACTGGATATCAAGACCGAACGGGAAATTCAGGCAGCTCTGGAAGATGTCGCTAGGAATCGAACCACGCTTGTCATCGCGCACAGGCTGTCGACTATCGTCAACGCGGATGAAATTCTGGTGCTCTCTGCTGGAAAAATCATCGAGCGTGGCTCCCACATGGCGCTGGTAAAAGCCGATGGCACGTACGCAGAAATGTGGCGGCGACAAAAAGAAGCAGCAGACGAAATCGAGAAAATCCAAGAGATTTTCACCGGAGATGAATTAAGATCACTCCAAATAGAAGCCGACAGGTTGTCGGAATAAACCATTAACCCTTAAGGGAATATCATGTCCGATCAATTGCAAATACAGTCTCTGGTGACAAAAGAGGGCACACTTGAATTATCGCTAGCAACAATACCCGTTCCCAAGCCCGCCCATGATGAAGTGCTGGTGCGCGTAGAAGCATCGCCAATCAACCCATCCGACCTTGGTTTGTTGTTCGGTATGGCGGATATGACAACAGCCGCGGTTTCTGGATCCCCGGATTCTCCCATGGTTACCGCAACAATCCCGGAGGGACTCAGGAAGGTTGTCGCCGCACGGGCTGGTCAGTCGTTGCCCGTCGGTAACGAAGGCGGCGGTGTTGTAGTAGAGGCAGGCACCAGTGACGAAGCCCAGGCGCTGCTAGGCAAGACGGTTGGTATACTCGGCGGCGCG
>JABIVN010000384.1 GCA_018667205.1 Gammaproteobacteria bacterium
CATAACTGTCGTAGCCCTCGCCGTAGCCGTAGCCGTAGCCATACCCATAGCCATAGCCGTAGCCGTAGCCGTAGCCTTTATTCCTTCCAGGAGAAAAACTATTAAGGACAACACCAAGCAGGGGCGTTTTTACGCGAGAGAGCCTTCTTAAACCGTCAGCTATTGTCGGCACCTTAGTGGCATCGGATCTGACGACAAACACAACGCCGTCAACCAGATTAGCCAACACCAAGGAATCGCTCACTGGTACGCTTGGAGCCGAATCTACAATCACACGATCGTATCTGGCTTCCAATGCCTTCATTAATGAACGAAACTTGTTGGATGACAATAATTCCAAAGGATTAGGAACTGCCGCCCCCGCCGCAAGGACGTCAATTCCTTGATGGCGGTGCAGACACTCTTCAAATTTGACACTGCCCGCAATCACGTCTGACAGACCCGGAGATCTGGCTGGCAAACCAATATTTTCAGCAACAGATGGCCGCCGCATATCCGCATCGATCAACAGTATCTTTTCCATCTGGCCCATGGCAAAGGCTATGTTCATAGAGGTTGTGGTCTTCCCCTCTCCCGCGACAGAGGACGTCACTAAAATAGTTTTCAGTGGCTTATCTATCGAAGACAGCACAACACTGGTACGAATTGTTCTAACTGCCTCTGCAAACGAGGCATGCTTTGACGAGAAGAAAAGCTCCGACACTTCGCCATCATCAGGTTCAACTTTCATCAGCGGTAACGTACCGATCAACACCTGATTTAATTTTTCCTCAACCCCCCGGGGATTTCTAATCGTGTTGTCCAGGTAATCACGGAGTACCGCAAGCGCAAAACCAAGGGCGAAGCTTAAAAAGGCGGCAATAAGCACCATGTTTCTCACAACAGGGCGAATAGGGCCACCCGGCTTTAGGGCTTTGTCTATAAACCTTGCCACAGACGAACCAAACTGACTGCCATTTGTTTGTTTAAAGCGAGTAAAGAACAGGTCATATAATTGCTGGTTTGCTTCTACTTCCCGCTCAAGCTGAGATAGCTGGTAGTTTTTCCTGTTGATACCCTGAATTTCATCTTTACTTTGGTCCAACTGCGCCTGCAATGTGCGTTCATCCGCAAGGGCTTTCCTGTAGGCTACTTCGAACCCGGAAACCACTTTGACCACCTGACGGTGATACGCTGCTTTTGCCTCTTCCTTGTTTGAAATCGCAGCAATCAGTTTTGGATGCATCGGACCGTAGCGCCGGGAAAGCTCTGAGACTTCGCGCGCGCCCTCAGATTCTTTTGATTTAAGCTGGCCGGCCAGTCCATCCGCAAGAACCCCCGGAAATCTCTCCCAGTCTTCGTCGTATTCGCTTAGGTCGCCCAGCGTATTGATTTGATTACTAAGCCCGGCCACAAGACTTTTCACCTGCAATAGACTGCTGGCTAAATTGCCAACATCACTCGCCGTAAGTGTCTGCACACCACCCACGTCGATCAGATTTTCTCTTTCACGATAACCCTGTAAATCTGACTCTGATCGTTCAAGATCCGTTCGCATACCATCCAAACGACTCGTCAACCATTCTGCGGCGGTTTGGGTCAGTGCCAGCCGCGCCTCAAGATCACTGTTAATGTATTCACGACCTAAAGTATTAGCGACCTGATACGACAACTCCGGGTCGCTTGCCTCATAGGAAATGTTAACTATTTGTGTGCCAGCAACCGCAGAGACCTTCCGCATTTGCTGAAACATACCCACGGTGCGTCTGAACTGCCCTGCTTCACTAAGCGGCAAAGGTTTACTTAAAAACGGCAGCCACTTATGCGGCGCAAAAAAACCTACGTTTTTCAATGGGTCAAATTCAGGATGCTCTGTAAGCTGCAGCTTGGTGACGACCCTTTCTGCGAGCTGGCGCGAGTTCAGGATTTGTAACTGCGTCGTGAAAAAAGCTTTTTGAGAAGGGTCAACGCCATACAATTCTTCGATCGAGACAATATTGACTTCCTTATCTTCGATAAGAAGGGTCGCTGTCGCACTATAAATCTTCGTCATGTTGGTGCCGACAAGCCATGTGAACACAGTCGCCGCTAATACAAGACTGAAGATGCCCCATCTGGCACCCAATAGAACCCGAAGATAGTGACCAAGGTCAATCGCGTCTTCATCAGGTTCTTGAAGCTTTGGATCCAAATAATCACGTTGATATTCGTTCATCTTTGGTCCTGTTCGGCTGACGGCAAAAGCACTATTTCCTACCCTCAATAAGTTGAGGAGCAATAATAGTGGAAACCTACGCCATTGACGAGAGATTCGGAATCTACACAGACAGAAAACTAACGACTGCCCGTTCTGGGCACCTTCTTTGACTAGAAAGTGAAGAGTTCTTTGAACTTCGCCAGATCCTCTTCCATCTTCGTGTCATCCGGCAACATCGTCTGCAGTCGCTCGTCACATTCAATCGTTAAGTCGTGCAAAGGAATGTGCTGGTCGACAAAAATGGTTTCAAGGTCCGGGTAGAGCGCTTTCAATGCATCCACCATACCTAAAGACGATATCTTACGATGCGACAGGTTGTAGACGTCAGATTCCATTTCACGCTTGACCATCCGGGCCATAACCTCTACCAGACGATAAACGCTAATGTGGGTCTGCGTGTGCTCGGGAGAGCCATGGATCGCAATCCTGTTGGTGAACTGCGCATCAAATATCATCTGGTTGATCGGTGTTTCCACACGAAGGTTTTTGGAATAGCCATAAACGTTCGCACAACGAATAAGCTGCACGGGAAGCTTTTCCATCAAGCGCATAACGTGATCTTCACCGCGCATCTTCGAAATACTGTAATAACTGCTTGGTACCCGCGGGTGATCCGTTGAGCTGACTTCGCCTTGGCCATAGACAGACTGGCTGCTCAGGTACATCAACCGTTTTACCCCTGCCTCCTCTGCTGCGTACACCACTTCCGCGGTACCCCAGTGGTTGGTTTGCTCAAAGTCATGAGCGTTCTGGTCTGCAAAAGGTGTTTCAACCTTACCTGCAAGGTGGATCACAACATCCATACCTTCCATGTGCTTACGAAGGCTCCTTGAATCCAGGATGTCCGCCCGAAAAAATCGGACATTGCGTCCCGGCACTTTTCTTAGGCCAGTAAAAAGGTTGTAGTTACCTTTACACAAATTGTCATAGACAAGAATGTCCTTAATCCCGGGTTCAGCGGACAGACGATAAACAAGCTCGTTGCCAATGTAACCTGCACCCCCAGTAACCATGACCTTCATACTAATTACCGCCCGCGACAAGCGTGGTGTTAAGGCCGCATTCGGTTTTGTTCATACCAAACCAGCGGGCATTTCTTTCATTGCCTTCACGCGCTTTCGACGTACACGGTTCGCAGCCAATACTTAGGTAGCCCTGCACTTCCAACGGGTGCTCCGGAAGATCGTGGTATTTACGGTAGTAGTAAACCATCTTGGAATCCCAGCCCAGCATCGGATGAAAGCGACTGCAGCCATAGTTAGCAGGTTCCACTTCAGCCATTGCCGCTCGCACGGAACTCTGGTCTGCCCTGATGCCATTAATCCAGATATCGTGTTCCATCAGGATCGGTTCAAGCGGCTTTACCTTATTTAAGTAACAGCAGTAGTCGGGGTCCGATGCATATAAGAATCGGCCCGCTGCATCCAGTTGTTTGATCTTGGGGGCATCAGGGCGAAGCGCAATAAGGTTCAGACCCAAGTCCTGCTTTAGCTGGTCTGCGAATCGGACAGTATCGGGGAAAAGGAACCCTGTGTTGGTGTAGTAAACAGGAATGTCAGCGTCTAGACGGCTGATCATATGAAGTAGCGGCAGGCTTTGCGACTGGAAGGAACTGGTGGTGAAAACTTTTTTCCCCTCGTCCAGGTAGGTCTGGATACGCTCAACCACCGCGTCTGCTTTTGCTTCAAGATCTTTTTTGTCGAGTATGCCTGTCACTGTAAGAATCCTTGTATATTTGACCCTTCGGGTCAGATTTCTACGCTTTGGTCAGAATGACTAAAAACTGGGTTTTCCTGCTTCAGTCGAAATGACTAAAAACCGGCTTTCGCCACGCCGGTCAAGATCACCGTGGGTAGCTTCGCACTGAAGAAGTCTACAAGGATTACGGGGGGTGGATTAGAACAGTTGGTTAGTTGTTTATTCCTTGGAAGAATAACCAGAAGAGATGACTGTATAATACCGCTATAAGAAAGAAGGCGCCTTTACAAAGCGCTCAAGCCGTAAGTCGAGCTGACCGGGCTGTAAGAAATTGACCAGGGAATAACGAAACCTCGCCCCTGAGGCGTTTAAACCGTGAACCCAGGTGACCAGGTTGTAAGAGATTGACGGGGGAATAAAAAAATCTTGCCGCCGAGGTGCTTAAACCGTGAACCGAGGCGACAGGGTTGTGCAATGAGGCACTACCCGTTCCCGCAAGAGACGCTAGCGCCGTCAGTCAGGAGGACTGACGGCGCGGGCAGCATACCATTGAGATGACCGGACCCGGGACTACTCGCTGCCCAGATAGTCGACGATTTGCTGGACGCACGCTTCTATTGAGTCTTCGCCGGAGTTTAGCCGTATTTCAGCGTTTTCTGGCGACTCATAGGGGCTGCTGACACCAGTAAAGTTCGGGAGCTCGCCCCTTCTTGCTTTGGCATACAGGCCTTTGACGTCTCTTTTTTCCGCTGCCTCTATGGAGGTGTCGACATGGATTTCCACGAATTCGCCATCCTTGAACAGGCGTCTTGCCATATCGCGTTCTGCCCTGAAGGGAGAAATGAATGATGTCAGTACAACTATCCCCGCATCTACCATCAGCTTGGAGACTTCGGACACTCGACGGATGTTTTCGATTCTGTCGGCGTCCGAGAAACCAAGATCCTGGTTCAACCCATGACGAACGTTATCGCCATCAAGAATGTAAGTTCGAATACCGCGTTTGTGCAGCCGTTGTTCTAGCGCATCTGCGATGGATGATTTGCCTGAACCGCTCAGGCCGGTGAACCAAAGCACCCTCGCTTTGTGACCATTGAGCGTTTCACGAGCGCTTCGGTCCACCACCAGTTTTTGCGCGTGGATGTTCGTTGACCTGCGAAGGGCAAAGTTGATCATACCCGCGGCGACCGTGGCGTTGGTGTATCGGTCGATTAGCACAAAGGAACCCAGCGAACGGTTGTTGCGATAGGGCTCAAACGGAATACCCCGATCAAGACTGATCGTTGCAACGCCGATATCATTCAGCACCATTTCCTTGGAAGAAAGATGTTCAAGCGTGTTGATGTTGTACTTGAACTTGATGTCGCTAATCGTGGCGTTAACCCGGGTGGTGCTGGTTTTTAACCAGTATGACCTGCCATGATGGCCGGTTTCCTGATCCATCCAAACGATGTTGGTTTCAAACTGATCTGCGACTTCGATGGGTTCTTTCGCCGCAACGATGACATCTCCGCGCGAGCAATCCACTTCTTTGTTTAGCTTCAGGGTCACTGCCTGGTCCGGTATTGCCCGGGGCAGGCTATCTTTGTAAAGAACGATGTCCTCGACTTGCGCGGTTTCGCCTGAAGGTAGAATGCGGACCTCGTCGCCCTTCTTTACGATGCCGGAAACGACGGTGCCTGAAAACCCTCGGAACGTTCTGTCCGGGCGATTGACCCATTGAACCGGCATCCTGAAGGCGCTTTCAATTTTGGATTGATGCGCTTCAACGGTTTCCAAAAATCCAATTAAAGTAGGACCAGAGTACCAGGTGGATTTAGCTGAACGCTGAATCACGTTGTCACCTTCCAGTGCTGACATGGGAATAGGTGTAATGGATTCAAAGTCTAACTGTTCCGAAAAGGTGCGATAGTCCGCGACAATGCTCTCGTAGATTTCTTGATTAAAATCCACCAGGTCCATTTTGTTGACCGCCAGGGCTACATGTTTAATACCCAGTAACGAGCAGATAAAGGAATGGCGCCGGGTTTGAGTCAGCACGCCTTGGGATGCGTCGACCAGGATAACGGCAACGTCTGCTGTTGAAGCGCCGGTTGCCATGTTGCGAGTGTATTGTTCGTGGCCTGGAGTGTCTGCGACGATGAATTTTCGGTGGTCGGTAGCAAAGAAGCGGTAGGCTACATCGATAGTAATACCCTGCTCTCTTTCGGCCGCCAGGCCGTCTACCAAAAGCGCGAAGTCGATGTCACCGTCCTGTGTACCGTGGTGTTTGGATTCATTGCGCAGGGCTGCGACCTGGTCTTCAAAAATTAACTGGGCCTCGTAGAGCATGCGACCGATCAGCGTGCTTTTGCCGTCGTCGACCGAACCGCAAGTAATGAAGCGCAGTAGGCTTAGCTTGGATTGCGATTCCAGATAGTCGTCGATTTTAGTTACTGGGTTGCTCATTTGCTCGGTTCTCTTATTTGTTTGGTACTCTTATTTGTTTAGTACTCTTACTTGTTTAGTACTCTTACTTGTTTAGTGTTCGTTTGTTGTTGCCTTGGGCTCCAGATCAGTCTGCCCCAGATCAGTCTGCTCCAGATCAGTCTGCTCCAGATCATCCTGCACCGGCCCCTATGCCATTGTGAGTCGGTATGGCAAAGGCCTATACCTTTTCCGGGTGGACGATGTGGCGGATTGTGCCACGAGGCACTAGCTGCCAGGCGCGCTCGTGTCCGTAATAAATGAAGAATTTCGCGATAAACTCAATACTGCCAATCGCGATAGCCGTCGACACATCCCCTGTAATGAACCACGCAATAATGGCCGTCGTGGTAGTAGCCAAAACACGCCAAGAGAGGGCTTTTAAAAAGCTTCTCACATGAGATTCACGGTATTCGGGTAATTCAGATTCCATTTTTTACTCTTTTCTGTCGCCTATTTTACCCTTCGCGTTGCGAAGGAGCAGAACTCTTCGCTTCGGCCCTGGTGACTGGGGTACTGTTCATCCCTTCAGCCAGGAAGACGAAGGGGTGCTAGAAATAGCCTTCCTGTTTTTTCTTTTCCATAGAGCCGGAACTGTCTTTGTCGATCGCCCTACCCTGCCGCTCACTGGTTCTTGCTTCAAGCAGTTCCAGCAGGATTTTAGGCAGGTCATCTGCTTCGGATTCAACGGCTCCTGTTAAGGGATAACAGCCCAGGGTTCTGAAACGCACTCGTTTAGTTTGTATTTTTTCCCCGGGGAATAGCTTTAACCTGTCATCGTCGACCAACATCAACATACCATCACGTTCGACCACCGGGCGCTCGGCGGCAAAGTACAGCGGCACAATAGGCATCTGCTCTTTATAGATGTATTGCCAAATATCTAATTCAGTCCAGTTTGATAAGGGGAATATACGAATGCTTTCGCCCGGACTTTTCCTGCCGTTATAAAGATCCCAAAGCTCTGGACGCTGCGTTTTTGGATCCCAACGATGGGCACTGTTTCGAAACGAAAACACTCGTTCCTTTGCCCGGCTCTTTTCTTCATCTCTTCTTGCCCCGCCGAACGCAGCGTCAAAGCCGTATTTATCCAGGGCCTGCAGCAGACCCTGCGTTTTCATGACATCGGTGTGCAGCGAACTGCCATGATCGAAGGGGTTGATGTTTTTTTCAACACCGTCTGGATTGATATGTACGATCAGATCCATACCGGTATCTGTTGCGACGGTATCACGGAACTTGTACATATCCTGAAACTTCCAACGGGTGTCTACGTGCATCAGTGGGAAAGGCGGCTTACTGGGATAGAAGGCCTTCTCGGCCAGACGAAGCATGACCGTAGAATCTTTGCCAACGGAATAAAGCATGACCGGGTTTTCGGCCTCAGCCATGACTTCTCTGATGATGTGAATGCTTTCAGCTTCTAGCCGATCCAGATGGGTCATATCCATGTTGTTCTCTACTGTTTTTTTACGGCGAGCTGTTACCAGCGCCCTCGGTTGTTGGTCGTAGGCTGTCAGCGCAATTGTTGCCCTGCCACCGCTGGCCAGTTTGATCGTGTGTTGTTTGGTTTCACTGACCAGCGTTTTTGCTGTGGTTGCGATTTCGCCGTGCGGCCAGATTAAAAGGGGTTTGGCATAATGTTTTGACAGCGCTTCAAGAAAATTTTTCAGATCAACTGTTTGCGGAGCACTCTCGAAGAACATCCATTTGCGGCCTAAACGGCCGTCGTTGGCCATCAGGGCGCAACCGCGCCCGTTTTGGTGTTGTTGAATAATCAGAGAAGGCTGACGTTGTGATTTTGCGGTGGCTTCTAAATTATCGCGCACCAGTTCCTTGAGCCCCGAACCAAATTCATCTCTGATATCGGAGAGCTTCATGGAAGTGGGTACTAACTTCGCTGCGTTGATGATGCGTTCGACGGTGCGAAGTGAAATGTCGGCGTGATGGATCTGCAGGTGGGTTAGTAGCAATTGGCTATCCCACAGCACCGTGCTGCCGGCCTTGGTTGGCGGGTTGTGGAAGGCACTGTCTGGAAGTGTCAGGGGCATGAAGGCTTTACTTGACGCGGTTTGCGTATAATACCAAGCCATCAAGGTTTGTCCTATATTTTTTAGATATTTACATATTGCGACAAATAGTAAGGGCGCTTGCCGTAGCGAAAGGCAGCGGAGAAATCTCAGGCTCGCGATCGCCTGGCTAAAAGGCTCTCCGCCCGGGCGACTATGTTGCGGTTGTCAGGATGAAAAGTGCGATGCACTGCGGACAGCTGATGATGCGCAGCCGAAGCCAAAGCATCGCTCCTTTAAAGCCGCGCAAGCATCAATTTTAGATTTTGGCGCCACGGGGCGGGCTCTATACCTACAAGCTTCGCCAGCTTACGCTTGTCCAGAACGCTGTAAGCGGGCCTAGCGGCTAGCGTGGGGTAATCATCAGTGGTGATCGGATTTATAGGAATTGTTTGGACCAAGTGGTCTACTTCTAATGCTTCTTGCTGTATTGCCTTCGCGAAGTCACACCAACTAATGTTTCCTTCATCGGTCCAGTGGTAGATACCCGCGGTAAAAAGCTCGTGTTCTGCTGCTTGCCAAATCATTTCAGCGAGGCCACGGGCATAGGTAGGAGAACCGCGCTGGTCGTTTACCACCCCTAGCTCATCCTTCTCTTTCATGAGTCTGAGCATTGTTTTAACGAAGT
This sequence comes from Gammaproteobacteria bacterium, assembly GCA_018667205.1. GTDB lineage: Bacteria > Pseudomonadota > Gammaproteobacteria > Pseudomonadales > Azotimanducaceae > UBA9659. The sequence goes on from JABIVN010000384.1 coordinate 9,098, forward strand.
TACTGCCATGCTCGCTGTAAACCCAGGCAGTACGAATAATCATTGTTGATTCCGGCGCTTCTTGCAGCGCCGCAATTTCGCCCGCCAATTTACTTGCACCATATTCACCCAATGGACTGGTGACATCTTCAGGCAGGTACGGAGATTGTTTCGTGCCATCAAATACAAAATCCGTTGATATGTGAATTAGCCGCGCATTGTTAGCGTGGGCAAATACAGCCATGCGGCGAACCGATGCTTCGTTAATCAGATGCGCAAGCTCAGGTTCTGCTTCAGCTTTGTCCACTGCGGTATAGGCGGCGGCGTTAATGATAAGTGCCGGTTTCTTTTCCTCAAGAATGGCATCAACCTGGCCAGAGTCCGCAAGATCACAGGTTCTGTGGTCGACAAAGAACGGTTCTTTATCAAGCTTAGTGTCTCGCAGCGATTGCGCGAGTTGACCTGACGAACCAAAAACCAGAATAGTCATGACCTTAAGCGCATAGCTGAAAGCTTCTGCCGAGCCCTATGTCGTTCAAGTCATGACCGGCGTCACGTTGACGATTATCGATGTCGCGGCTGTCAAAGACCGCTCTAGCGGTTAACTGCTTCCCGAGTCGACGAACATAAGCATGTTTGGGCTGGCACCAATTCATTACGACAATAGCGGTTTTCATTTGCCCATCTTCTGATAAACATAGTTAGTCGCTTCAACAAAACCATCCAGACTGCCGCAATCGAATCGCTTGCCTTTGAATTTGTAGCCAAGGACCATTCGTTTCTTACACTGCTCGTTAATGGCGTCCGTTATTTGAATTTCACCACCTGCGCCAGGCGCAACATGCCTGATAATGTTGAAGATATCAGGCGTAAGGATATACCGGCCTATGATGGCCAGGTTCGTCGGCGCATCTTCCGGGGCTGGTTTTTCAACCATGTTGGAAATCTTGAAAAGTCCGTCCTGAATTTCTGCGCCTTCTATCACACCATAGTTCTGGGTCTGGTCCTTGGGCACCTCTTCTATTGCGACGATCGAACACTGGTACTCATTGAACAGATCGACCATTTGCTTGAGGACACCGGTACCGTTGGTACAAAAATCATCCGCTAACAGCACGGCAAAGGGGTTGTCACCTACCAGCGGTTCGCCCGTTAAGATGGCGTGCCCAAGCCCTTTCATCTCAACCTGACGGGTGTAGGAAAAGGTGCATTGATCGATCACATGACGGATATCGTCCAACAAGGCTTCCTTTGAAGTGCCTGCGATCTGGTGCTCTAGTTCATAGGAAATGTCGAAATGATCTTCGATGGCTCGTTTGCCTCGGCCCGAAATGATGCCGATGTCGGTCAGGCCTGCTTCGATGGCTTCCTCTACGCCGTATTGGATTAACGGTTTGTTGACGATGGGTAGCATTTCTTTGGGCATTGCCTTGGTGGCGGGCAGGAATCGAGTGCCGTAGCCAGCTGCGGGAAAGATGCATTTATTGATCATTTTTGAGGTTCCTTGAGAGCGAGATCTCTCCGCTTCGGTCGAGATGACAGGGGTTGAGTCTCGGACGTGGTCTGCGACATAGTCCGCGACATAGTCTCCGACGTGGTCGAGGACGTGGTCGAGGACGTGGTCGAGGACGTGGCCTCCGACGTGGTCTTCGACGTGGTCGAGGAAATAGACGAGGAAATAGACGAGGAAATGGACGAGGTTTCTGGGCTTCGGTCTGATTGAG
>JABIVN010000385.1 GCA_018667205.1 Gammaproteobacteria bacterium
CAGCCAGTCGACGCGGCCCAACCTGCGCAGCACCAACCGCGCCCTTTTCAGCAAAGACTTCACTAACAACCGCGGTCTGTTCGGCGTCATAGCCCCGCCCAAAACAATCTTCAGGCCAGTCTGGCGCAGCCCAACCACCCTCAAGGAGGATATTCCGCCACGCTATCAGCGACCTGTCCGCAGACCAGTTAGCGTCTAACCAATTACTGACCTCTTCTCTTATTTCATCGAGTTTCATGGCTGTTCTCCCTTGTCATGGCTTGAGGTTGTTTCAATCATCGTCATCATCCGCTCACGATGCATATGGGCTGAACCCATAAACACCTCGGAACTTTTTGCTCGCTTAAACCAGAGATGGGTGTCCTCTTCCCAGGTAAAGCCGATGCCCCCACGAAGCTGAACACCCGCTCTGGCGGCCTCCATGTAGGTATCACTGGCCATCGCTTTCGCCATGCTTGCCACGTACGGTTCACCATCACCAGCCGCCAAACAGAACGCAGCATGGTGGATCGCCGCTTTCGCAAACTCCAGCTCCATTAACAAATCCGCACAGCGATGTTTCAGCGCCTGAAAGGAACCAATAGGTCGACCAAACTGGACCCTGACCTTTGTATACTCGAGCGTCGATTCGAACAGATATTGCGCACCGCCGATCATCTCGTGCGCCAGAACGCTACATATTTCATCCCATGTCCGATTTAGCAGCGCTTCGGTCAACCCGCCAATTCGTTCAGCGCTCACCTCATTGAAGGATACCCTGGATAGTTTGCGTGTAGGGTCCAGCGCTTCCTGTGGGGTAATCGTCAACCCCGCCGCATCCGCTTTGACAAGGTATAAGCCCAGACCCTCTGCTGTCGATGCGGCCACAATCAATACATCAGCAATATGTGCATCAATAACGATAGGCGCTACCCCAGAAACCACGTGTTTTTCATTCGCTTTTAGGGCCGCCCCTACTTTCTCGGGGTTGTTAAGGTTGTCCAGAACAAGTGTCGCAATTTGGTCTCCCGAGGCTATACCCGGAAGAATCGCGGTCTTGTGAGTCTCCGTTGCGCCATTTAACAGGGCGTACCCGGCCATGACCGATGAGGCAAAGAAAGGTCCACAGTAAAGGTGTCGGCCCATTTCCTCTGAAACAATACCGAGCTCAACCGGGCCAAAGCCAACGCCCCCATATTCTTCGGGAATATGCGTACCCGCCAGGCCAACTTCCCCGCAAAGCTGTTCCCAGACCGCGGGATCATAGCCCTCGCTTGATGCCATCAATCGACGCACATCAACGGCTGTTGACTTCGCCTGCAGGAATCGCGATACGACCTCACGAAGCTGTTCCTGCTCTTCTGTGTAAACTATTTGCATGGGTCAATCCTTACTGTAGAAAACCCGATCTGGATTTCTCTATCTGATTAGATAGTATCAAGGCTTCTCAAGCCATAAGGAACAACATTCAATGGATTTCGAACATCTTATTTACAACGTCGATAATCTCGTCGCAACAATCACATTAAACCGAACAGAGACCCTAAACGCCCTAACACCTGCGATGCGAAAAAGCTTTGAGACGGCCCTTGGGCTGGCAGAGAACGACGACAGTGTGCGTGTCATCGTGATCACCGGTGCTGGAAAAGGTTTCTGCTCCGGTGGAGATGTGAAAGCGATGAATGAAGCAAAAAAGTCTGGCAAATCCAGTGCACTGGAAGATCGAATTGATCCTATTCGGGATCGGATAGTGTTGGCATTACAGGATTCAACAAAACCCATTATTGCTGCTGTCAACGGCGCGGCCGCAGGCGCAGGCATGAATATCGCCCTAGCCTGTGATATTCGTATCGCATCGGACACGGCAAAGTTTGGTGAAACCTTCGCCAAACGTGGCCTGCACCCTGACTGGGGAGGGACTTACTTCCTGCCACGTATCGTTGGTATGGCCAAGGCCTGTGAACTGATTTGGTCGGGAAGAATGATCCCAGCAAACGAGGCGCTGCAACTCGGTATCGTTTCCCAACTGGAAACGCCGGATGCTCTGATGGCGACAACATTAAAGATGGCGAACTCATTTGCAGCGGGCCCGCCCATCGCGATCCGCATGGCGAAACGCGCTCTATACCGAAGCATGGATTCTACCCTGCGAGAAGCGCTTGAATTCGAAACCTATGCACAGACTACCTGCAGTGACACCCAGGATGCCAAAGAAGGTATTGCCGCGTTTGTTGAAAAACGTGAGCCTGTGTTTACTGGCAACTAGTAATTGCTCAACAGTAAAACCCTCATCAACTAGCGGCATCTTTCTGACCCGTTTACCGATCCCCGCAAAGATCGCATTAGCAACTGCAGGCGCAAGTAGCGGCAGCCCGGGTTCACCCAGACCCGTCGGTTCATTGTCACTCTGAATGAAATGCACCTCTATTTTAGGCGCCGCACCGATCCTTAGTACGGGATACTGATGCAGATTAGTCTGTTCTATTATTCCGTTTTCCATGGTGATCTTATGCCCAACCATTGTGCTAAGACCATCAATGACCGCGCCCCGCACCTGGTTTAACGCACCACTCATATTCACGATCGGACCAACGTCTGCGACTACCGTCACCTTGTGGACCGTGAGTTTTCTATTCTCATCGACACTCACTTCGGCAACTTCAGCGACGTGTGCCGCATGACAAAAGTAAAACGAAAGACCAAGCCCTCTTGCCGCTGGCATCTCTCGACCCCAGCCCGCTTTAAATCAATCTGTGTCATAAGGTCTGACACGCCTGCTAACACTGGTGCTGACAAAAGTTGCAAACAAAATCTGCTGTTTACCGATACCCCTCGGCAACGGGCTTTCGAGGCAGCGACCACCAAGCACTTTCACAAGCCTCGTCCAGTTCATCATCAAACTCGATGTCAAAAGCAGCCAAGTTGGCATCCAACTGTTCCGGCCTCGATGCGCCAATGATCGCGGAGGTTATCCCTGGCTGTTTCAACACCCAAGCCAATGATACCGAAACCATATTAAGGCCTTTTCCTTCCACGACAGCTTTTAATGTTTCAACGGCGTCGAATTGGGCATCGTGCCAATAGCGTGCCTGATACCGTTCAGCGGCGGTGCCAAGCGTAAATCGGGTACCATCCTGCGGTTTTTGGCCCGGTTTGTATTTCCCGGAAAGGAATCCGCCCGCCAGCGGATTATAAACAATGACACCGAGACCTTCACTCACGCAAAGCGGCAACAGTTCTGTTTCTATGTCCCTGTATAATAGGTTGTAACGCGGCTGCACTGAAATGTAACCGCTCACGCCAAGCCCGTCGGCCGCTCGCAATGCCTGACCCAGCCGCCAGGCTGGATAATTCGAACAACCAACATATCGGACTTTTCCCGCCGTCACGAGATCTTCGAACGCGCGAAGCGATTCCTCAATCGGCGTCTTTGGATCAAAACCATGTGATTGATACAGGTCCACATAATCTGTCCCAAGACGGCGCAGACTGTTGTCGATCGATTCCATAATATGCTGTCGGGAAAGACCGGCATTATTCAGCCCTCTTCGGGTTGGCGCAAAGCACTTGGTTGCGATGATCAAATCATCGCGATTACCCTTGTCCTTCATCCAGCGCCCCATTATCGCTTCTGTTTCGCCCAAGGTACTCAGGTCGCCGCCCAACGGATAGGCGTCAGCCGTATCAAGAAAAGTCAGCCTATTGTCGACCGCTTTATCAAGGATAGCGCGAGAGCTTTTCTCATCGACCTGAAGCCCAAATGTCATCGTACCAAGACATAGCGCTGGCACTTCCAGCCCATGCCGCCCCATTCTTCTCTTTTCCATTTACGACTTCTCCTGCAATAGTTGTAACGTCGCAAGCTTTGCCTTCAGCGCTCGCAGGGCCTGCTTGTTGGCATTCTTGATTGCATCCATATCGGGTGCGATCTTGCTGATATCCCCAAGCTCCTTGAGCACCACATGGACATCATCATGACCTTCCACTTGGCTCATATCGGTTAACCACCGGCTTACATTAGGGAACGATGTCAGGTCAAAAACATTGGTGAACTGTGGCTGTAACTGTCCAATCTCGACATAGGCGGCAAGGTCCGCCAACATCACCGTGTCTCCCATCAGAAATTTGTTATCGGACAGGTAGCCTTTTTCCAGTGTATTAAGCGCAACCGTCAGATTGCGTTTCGCGGACGCCTGAATGGACTCAGGAATATCCAGGTCTTTTCTGATCTTAGGCGCCACCAGACCGACCGAGGCTTCCCGGATATTTCGGTGATGGTAATGAAGATAAGCATCAATTTTCGCCCTTACCCTTTCGTCATCCGGATAGACATCCGTCCAGCCATTCGTGCGCGCCAGGTAAGTCATAATCGCGTGCGCTTCGCCCAGCGTGAAGCCAGTCTCCGGCTCCTCTATACACGGAATGGTACCGCTCGGGTTCTTCGCAAGATAGTTAGGATTACGACTGCCGGTGTCTCCTTTGGACCCTGGATTGATTAAAACCAGTTCGAAAGGCATTCGCTTTAGCAATAGGAGCCATAAAACTGCTCTCACTGGTTGCGAGAAAGGTACACCATAGACAATAAGTGGCTGCATACTACCTCCTGTTTTTTTAGTTCACTAAAGGAAGATATCATGCCGCATCCCTGGCCTGAAGTCGGCGCGTCTTTGCAAGTTTTATAACTAAACCCTATGCTACCGCGAACTCTCTTTACACTAAACGGTAACCCAGATGACCCAACCTGCCTGCCTTGTCATTTGCGCGGGCGCCGGTATCGGCGGCAACGTTGCTAAAAAGTTCCCACAGGAAGGCTATCACTCGGTCCTATGTCGCCGAAGCGATGAAGCAGGGCTTAACAGGCTCAATATCACCCATCAACACCGGTCGGTTTGGACACATGAGCTGGACCTTCCTACCTTTTCAGATAAGGCGTGGTGGAATCATGAAGGTTGATAATCCCTTCGATTTTGACAGCGACCCTTTTCATCAATACCTTGGCTTAACGCTCGAGGAAACGCGCGAAGACTACGCCCGGATTAGACTTAACATTTACGCCGGCACACCGACAGG
>JABIVN010000386.1 GCA_018667205.1 Gammaproteobacteria bacterium
CAATCTCGAAAAAACCATTTTCCATGGCGGTCGCTGAAGGACCTTCACCAGGGGCCGGCACTACCCTGCCGAGCAGCTTTCTCAATGATTCGATGCCTGCCAACTTGTTCATCAGCCCAGTTCCACCAGCAACCAGAACCGCCTTGGCAAAACCAGTGGGCCCGTTACCTGTCAGAATCGCTTCGTCGTATCTAAAGTGGCTACCCCATGGGTAACCCAGCAATGCATGGGAACGACGAACAACCCGGGTGTTAATACCGGCCATCACAAATGGACCTGTCCACTGCCTGAAGTCCTTGTCGTATTCGGCGGTTGTCTGATCCGCGCCATCCTCACCTCGCGGCATGTTTAAAGGGTTCAGCGCGTAAGGGTCGGCGATGACATCTAGTATTTCAGGGTTCGCGCCCGCTTCTTCCATCATATTCATCATGCTGGCGACGGTTCCCCCGCTAACACCACCGCTTGAACCCACCACTCGATATTTAACCTGCGGTGCATAAACACCATGGGCCTTGTGCATCTCGCGCTGCACAAAGTAGGTCCCAAGGTCGGAGGGAATACTATCGAAACCACAGGTATGAACAATTTTCGCACCGCTGCCTTCTGCCGCGGACTGGTGAGTCTCGATCATCTGGCGCATCCACTGCACCTCGCCCGTCAGGTCACAATAGTGGGTACCGAGTTCTGCACAGAGCGCGACTAACGTCGAGCCATACAGCGCGTACGGGCCCACTGTAGTGCACACGACTTTGGTGCACGACACCAACGCCCGAAGTGAAGCTTCATCATTGCTGTCGGCAATGACCTCGGGTAGTTTCTCTGCATCTGCACCCAGAACTTCCCGCTTTACCTCTGCAAGCTTTACAGCATTCCTACCCGCCACCGCCCATTTGATCTCGCCGTCCACACCATAGGTTTTGGCCATGTAGGCCATCACAAGCCTTCCGGTAAATCCCGTGGCACCCCAGATTACGATGTCATATGTTCTTGTGGTCACTTGCAAGCCTCTCTGAGTAATTTCAACACGCGATGTTAATTCAAAACGACGCTCAATGTTGAGGCTTGTATCGATGAAAACCTAAATTAAACAAGCCAAATAGTACATTTGCCTCATAGCAATGGGCGCTAAGCGCTGCTTTTAACCCCCGTGACGCAGAACGTTGCCCGCCCTAGCGCCGGTCAGCTGATCGTTCTCGAGTATCACCTGGCCGTTACACACTGTTGCTCGATAGCCCTTAGCTTTCTGGATAAATCGCGGCGCGTCACCGGGGAAGTCGTTAACGATCTCCGGCATGCGCTCTGACAACGCTTCCAGTTTGATAACGTTGATATCAGCTTTTTTGCCCGCTTCAAGGGTGCCACGATCTGAAAGCCCTATAATTCGCGCGGGTGCCGCCGTCAATTTTTGCACGACTTCAGGCAGAGAAAACAACCCTGTGTCCCTGTGCCAGTGCGTCATTACAAATGTCGCCCAACCTGAATCCATGATCTGGCTAACATGTGCGCCGGCGTCACCAAGGCTGGGTAGGCAAAACTCACTACTGATCGCCTTTGCTACCGCCTCAATATTTTGGTTAAAAAATCGAAGTGTAAACAACCCTTTGCCACCCGTTTTAATCGACAGGCGAATGAAGGTTTCAGCCGGTTGTTCACCAAGGCCCTCTGCTATCGCCTGCAAGCTGTCTTTGGGACCACCAATGTAGTCGGGCTTGTCTTCCTCTCCAAGAAAGAAAATCTGATCTGCCGAGATCAGCGGCCCTTTCTCGACGGCGTGCTCGACAAGACGCGCGACAAACTCAGGATCCTGTATCGACGCCAGGCGTTCATCAAAAGGCTTATCTGCCAGTTCGCTCCAGGGACCGCCACGGAATGGCAGATAAGCCTGCAGGCCTGTCACAAAACCGGAGGATCGGGGAATAGCAATCGCGTTAACATCCATACCCTGGTCACGCATTCCCATGACCAGCTCTTCAACCTTGTCGCCGTAGCTGTTAGTACGGCCAGTACCATGACTAAACAGCACCCTCGCCTCGCCGGCCTCTTTACGAATGAGTTCCATTTCGCCTTCAAAGTCAGACCCAAAATTAGTGACGTTTTGCATGACGCCACCGTGTTCACCGACCGCTTTTGAGATTTCTACCAGCTCATCATGATCGGCGTGAGTGCCTGGCACATGACGCCCATCCGGGATGTAGTGACCCAAGAATCGTGAGGTCGAGAATCCAACAGCGCCGTCCTTGACCGCCTGCCTGACGATCTCAGCCATTTGCTGTTTTTCATCTTCGGTGGCCTGTTGGTCAATGCTTCGTTCACCCATAACGTAGTAACGAATAGCACAGTGCCCTACAAGACCCGCAACATTAATTGCCGGGTTCAATGATTCAAGCTCATTCAGGTAATCACCATAATGTTCCCAGTTCCAGGACAGCCCGGACATGATTGCATCCTTTGGAATATCCTCGACTGTCTCCATCATACTGGCAAGAAACTCTCGGTCGTCTGGTTTGACCGGCGCAAAAGTCACGCCACAATTACCCAGCAGCGCGGTGGTAACGCCATGCCAGCTGATCGGAGTCAGCATCGGGTCCCAACCAATTTGGGCATCAAGGTGAGTATGCACGTCGATGAAGCCGGGCGTCACAATATGCCCAGCCGCATCAATTTCCTTTTGACCTTGTGCCGATATCTCGCCGATCGCAGTAATTTGCTTCCCATCGATGGCGATATCGGCGCTGTAGGGTTCTGCGCCCGTACCGTCTACTACCAGACCATTGCGAATCACTAAGTCATGCATACTTTTTACTCCTTACTTTTAAGCGCATTTTTTATCAAAAAAAAACCTATGCCCGCGTACCCGTGAAAGTCGCGTCGCCAAAGGCGCCAAGCTTCACATTACCACCAATCGTATCGCCATCGACCGCCGCAGAGACTTCCAAGGTCATCGGCATCGGGGATGTCATCTCGATTTTCCAGGTCAGATTGTCTCCATTGGCAGTGCCACCATCAAATTCCTGCGTACCTTGGGCTCCTTCCATTTTTCCGGACAGACTGTTGCCATCCGTCTTAAGTGTCATCAAAGCCTGCTGCGCTCCCATGGGTGAGTTTATGGTGCAATTCCAACTTCCGTCTGCGCTCATGTCGAACCTCCTTTTCTGAATAGAACTATCTGTGTAAGTCGCTTACCAAGATACAGCGACCGAGTTGTGATGTCATCCCGATTACAGTAGCTTTCTTAGATAAACGTGCGTCAAAAAAGCAGGCTCAGATGAATGACACCACCGAAAACTGGCAGATTCGTAAACCTGCTGTGCGCTCCGAGACAGGTCTGGTTGCGACGCAACACTACATTGCATCCGATATCGGTGCCGAGGTCCTCAGACAGGGTGGCAATGCCGTAGATGCTGCGCTTGCCGCAGGACTGGCGCTAGGCGCTGTGGAACCCTGGATGACTGGCATTGGCGGCGGCGGTTACATGACGATTTATATCGCGGCCGCTAAAGAAGTCAAGGTCGTCGAGTTCGGCATGCGCGCGCCTTTTAATGCGAAGACAGAGGATTACCCGCTGGCGGGGCAAGGAGAAAATGCGAGCGATGCCTTTAACTGGCCAAGGGTTGTCGGTGACACCAATATCCATGGCCCACTGTCGGTCGCCGTTCCCGGGTATATCAGGGGCATAGCAAAGGCACTGGCGGAATTTGGCACCTGGGAATGGCAGGACGTTATCGCCCCAGCCTGTGAGCAGGCAGACCTTGGTCTGCCGATCGACTGGTACAGTGCTCAAAAAATCAACCAGTGGGCAAGAGGGCTAAACACCTATAGCGAAACCCGAAAAACCTACCTGGCAGATGGACTGCCGCCCACTGCAGAAATGGACGGGAGTCTTGGCAGACTAACATTAGGCAACCTAGCCAACACCTATCGGACGCTCCAACAGGAAGGACCAGAAACTTACTACACAGGAAAACTTGCGCGATCTATCGTTACCGACCTAAAAGCAGCCGGGTCAAAAATCACCTTGCGAGACCTTGAAGACTATTCAGCATCGATCAACGAACCATTAACAACAACATACAGGGGCGGGAAGATATTTACGCCCGGCGCGCTGACTGCCGGACCCTCGATTATTCACGCGTTAGAAAAACTCGAAGAGATCTACTCACCTCGAGGTAAACGCCCGGACGCAGAAGCTTACATCAGCTACGCGAACGCTCTGTTCTCTGCTTATAAGGACCGGCTAGAAAATCTAGGAGAAGGTCCCGACACGAAGATTCCTGGAAATACATCTCACCTATGCGTCACAGACTCCCAGGGTAACGTTGTATCGCTGACACAAACGATCATGTCGGCCTTTGGCTCACGCATCATGCTGCCGGGCTCCGGGATTCTGATGAACAACGGAATGATGTGGTTTGATCCTCGCCCAGGAGGACCGAACTCGGTGCTTGGCGGCAGAAGGCCCCTGTCTAATATGTGCCCCGTGATCCTGCAAACCGAGGATGGCTCACATACCGCCATTGGCGCCTGTGGTGGTCGAAAGATTTTCCCTGCGGTTTTCCAGCTGGCTGCCTTCGTCTCGGATTACGACATGAGCATCGATGAAGCTGTCCACTGCCCCAGACTGGATGTGTCCGGTACCGACCAGGTCACCCTCATGGCGCACGCCAATGAAACAATTACCAAAGCGCTTAAGCAGCGCTTTCCAGGCCTAATGGTTAGACCTAATGGCGTAAGTCCGAATTTGTTTGCCCTGCCGCAGATCATCAGGCGGGCTGCTTCGGGAAGAATGACGGGGGGATGCTTCATACCCTCACCCCATGCCAAGGTTTCAGCGGTCGGCGAGACGTAGTGGGATTTTTTTAAGACGGTCAGCATGAGCAGCAGCAAAGTCCAACACTAAACTATTCATTCCAAGAGCCCCTGAATTCATTAACATCACCATCCCGGTGCCGGATTGTCGATGAAATACCATCGTGCTACGCATGCCTTTAAGATACCCCCCATGCTGCACAAAACCTTTCGCGCCGCCATAATCAAAGACCCTCCAGCCCAAGCCATAGTAGACATGACCAAGCGCTGCACGATAAGGGTAATGGGCCTCGCGCCTTGATGTCCGTATAACTCTTCCGTGCATTCTATCAAGCATTTCCACGGGTAATACCTCAGGGTTTTTGCCTAACTGCGCCAACAGCCATTCACGCATATCAGAAATGCTCGCATTTACGCCAGCGGCCGGCGCCACCTTGTAGTAATGCGATGTCGGTTTTACCGGATGCCATCTGCTGCCCGTCCACACATGCGGCCTCGCATGGTTCGAGTCGTTGACAAAAAGTTCGTGACCAAAAGACGCACGAGTCATCGCCAGCGGCTTAAACAAATGAGCGTCAACAAACTCCGGGTAGTCAAATTCAGTTTCCGATGCCACCAGGTCTGCGATCAGACTAAACACAACATTCTGGTAGCCGTAGCATTCTCCGGGTGCACAAACGAAATCCACTCTATCCAGCCTGTCGACTATCCTTCTATAAGACATGTTTCCTTCGATTAGGTTTGTGTAAGCATGCGGCATCAATCCAGTCGACTGGGACATGAGATGCTTCAA
>JABIVN010000387.1 GCA_018667205.1 Gammaproteobacteria bacterium
CATGCCATAAACACCTGATATCCAACAGCAAGCAGGACCGCGCCCACAAACAGACCGATGATACCAGCAGAAATCATTCCACCAATGGCGCCAAGCAGAATAATCGGCATAGGCGCGTCAACTCCGCGACCCAGAAGCAACGGTTTTAGAACATTGTCCGCCAACCCACCGACAAGAAGGTAAACAGTCCAAATAACGTTATGAACGTTAGAACCATCACCAACCCCCCATAACCAGGCAACCACCGGAATAGAGACAAGCAACGCAGGCAATTGCAGGATACCGACCAACAGTACAACAACAGCCAGAACTCCAGCCGCGGGAATACCTGAGAAAATAAACCCAACACCCATAATCAAAGCCTGTAAAAAGGCGACACCGAGTACACCTGCAGCAACAGAACGTAAGGTAAGTGTTGCCAACTTCAAAAGCTCTGGACCTTTCTCACGACCCGAAATTCGACTCACGATACGCTCCATCGTAACCCCGCCGGAGTGTCCATAAGCCATCATAATGCCGGCGACGATAATTGCGCCAAGGAACATAAAGACACTTGACATCGTGCTGGCGGAAACCGCTATCGCACGTTTGGCCGTGCTCTCTAGGGCAGCTTTGTTTTCCTTAATAAAATCAGGAAGGCTTGCAGATGCTTGACTCCATGTGTCAAAAACTTTTTCTCCGATCAAAGGCCATTCCTCCACCGACGGTGCTGGCTGGCTGATATGTATAGTCTCGTTCTGGAAGGCCTGAAAGCCGTTGGCTAGCTGGCTTACAAGCGATCCACCCAACATGATCAGAGGTGCGCCGAGAATAAGCAGACTCGTAATTACTATCACGGTGGCAGATCGTCCCTGGCGCCCCCCCAGTCGACTTGCCAGCTTTTGATGTGTCGGGAACAGCATCACCGCTATTATTAATGCCCACAACATGATCCCAATAAATGGCGTGAACACTTGGAAGCAAAGAATAATAAGGGCCCCAGCAATGCCCAGCCCTATCATCGCATCGGAAAATTCGACCGCGGTCATAGGTTTATTGTTGGGATCTTGCATCGTCTTCTTTTCCTTCTTTCGTTTGAGGTGGGCAGCCTATGCGATATATTTAAGGACGATCTGTGTGGCTGCGATACTACTGAGTAGTCACGGAATAACTTAATCACCCACCCTGGATTCTGGGCAGTAGGTATATTTCTGCAACAGCGGGAATCTTAACGCTATGGTCGTCGCGGTAGATCGTACCGTCAATCGCCACAGCGATCCCTTGATCCATATGCTGTTGCATAGCCGGGTATCGTTCTACCAGGCGCTGCAACAGTTCACGGATAGTCTTTGCTTCCATCTCAAAGGATTCGATCCCACCCGCTGCCTTGCGCAGCGGACCTGACAAATCAATCTTCATTCGAGCGCTACCGCCGGTCAGTTAGGCATCGGCTTCATCAAGAGCCTTGAGAATCCGCGGCGGCGACATAGGAACATGGTTCATACGCACCCCCACTGCATTCGACACGGCATTACCTATAGCCGCAAGTGGAGGAACAATAGAGCATTCTCCCACGCCTCGAATACCATACGGGTGATTAGGGTTAGGAATCTCCAGAATCTTGGTGTCGATAAACGGCAGATCGGAACAAACCGGCACACGATAATCAAGGAAACCAGCATTTTGCAGACAACCATCTTCACCGTAGATATATTCCTCGTTCAGCGCCCAGCCTATACCCTGGGCAGCCGCGCCCTGGAATTGGCCTTCAACGTAATCCGGGTGGATTGCCTTGCCCGCATCCTGCACAACCGTGTAACGGATGACGGTTGTCTTGCCTGTCTCAGGGTCCACTTCAACATCACAAATATGTGAAGCAAAGGCAACGCCCGAGCCGTCAGCGGTAACTTCATGATGCCCCGCAATCGGACCACCTGTAGCACCGGCTTCTGCAGCAATCTGTTTCAGTGAGAGTGCAGGCAGGTTACCGTGTTCTGAACCAACAGCTCTCGCCTCGCCATCTTTCCATTCAACGGCATCCTCAGCAATACCCCACATTTGTGCTGCACGTGACTTCATCACTTCAATAGCTTCCCGCGCCGCAAAAATAGTCGCCATCCCAGAAGAGAAGGTGCCCCTGCTACCCTCGGTTGTATCGTTGTGACCAAGGGAAGAGGTGTCTCCAATATTAGTTTTCACCTGGTCGTAAGAAATCCCCAGTTCCTCCGCCGCAATGAGCGACAGCGAGGCACGAGCCCCCCCTACATCAACTGTACCTACCGTCAAATTAACGGTTCCATCGACTCCAACATTCAGGTCACTGCATGTTTGACCCCCGATGTTAAACCAGAAACCGCTAGCCGTACCCCTGCCCTGGTTTTTTCGCAACTTGGCCTTCATGTGCGGGTGATCTCTCACCGC
>JABIVN010000388.1 GCA_018667205.1 Gammaproteobacteria bacterium
CCACCCTCATACCGTGACCGCACTTGGGGACGGTGGCGCGCACGTTGGATCCATCTGTGACACCAGCGCCAACGTGTACGTACTGACCAAATGGGTGAAAGACAAACAGCAGATCGAGCTATCGACAGCGATCAATATGCTCTGCAAGCAACCCACTGAACTTTATTCCCTACACGACCGCGGTTTAATCAAAGAAGGCCTAAAAGCTGACATCAACGTCATCGACTTCGAGGCACTGAAACTACATACACCTCATATCGTTCATGACCTTCCAGCCGGAGGTAAGCGTTTTCTGCAGAATGCCGATGGCATTGAACTGACGATCAAAGCCGGTGAAGTGATTTATGAGAACGGTGCGGCCACGGGCGCGCTTCCGGGAAAACTGATCCGGGGCCAGCAGGCTGACCCAAGGGAATCTGTATAGCACCTGGATGAAGCAGCACCTGAGTGAAGCAGCACCTGAAGTAATACCTAAAGGGGCAACACCTAAGTTTATGAGGTGGCGATCGACCTGATCACCACCTCGTTCACTTTGGTTGGCCAAGCGTAAGGATCAACTCAAACGTTCTCTTTAGTACCCTAGCGACTCGTTGCGGCCTCACCCAGCCTGTTGAGCATATTAGCAAACGGCGAAAGAATTTCGTTTCGAAAGAATTTCGTTTCGAAAGAATTTTGGTGACGTTTGCTGACTGCGTCAGGCTAACCGAGTCACTCTCGCAAACACCCCTTAAATTTTTACAGGCGGCTCATGCTCTACTGAATACAGAATATCCTCATCCTTTAACGCCAGAACATGTGGATAAATTTCAGCGGGGTAATTGAGGTGTGGGCCAGGCGCATCTGCTCCTGGTTGACGGATACTGCCGCCCTGATCATCAAAAGACTCAGGGTTGCGAAAGTCTGCAAGTTCATCATCGGTGATCCCAAGAAGAGTCACCACTGCCGGGTCGACCCAGAGCCGGTTATCAATCGGCTCTGCTGAGTAGGAAAATTCCAAGGTCATATTTTCCAGACCGGCGAAGTAAATCGACCTGCACATACCATGTTCAATTGGACCCAGTACCGGGACACCTTTGGAACGAAGACGATCACGCATCGCAAGCAGTTCATTATTGCTGTGCACTTTTAATGCGAGGTGCTGCATTGTACCCGGCGCACTGTTCGACCCTGCGTTCCCGGAATGGGTAGAGCCCAGCTTCGATTCTATCTTTGCGATGTCGGGGTTATACACAAAGGCGATTGAGCTTTCATCCTTTAATCGTAAAAAAGCATGGCAGGTGTTTTCAACGCCATGCATCCAGTACAACGCCTGTAACTCCATGCCCAATTTATCCGTAAAAAAGCCTATCTGGGCCTTCATATCAGCCGTACATATCGCCAAATGGTGCAATCCTTCGACCTTATTCACCGCTTTCCCCCTTAATTTTTTTGATACTCTAGCACCGCCCCTCGGCCCTTAACACCGCCGAAAATGCTGCGAATTTTGCTACTATGATGCCCACCCGTCGCAATCAGGATTTTCAATGAGTGAAATTAGAGCCTTTAAACTGGATGTTCCAGAATCTGAGATTGATGATCTAAAGGCACGCCTGGGTCGTTCCAGGTGGCCGGATGCAGAAACAGTTGATGACTGGACCCAGGGCGTACCCATCAACTATCACCGTGAATTTTGCGACTACTGGGCCAACGACTACAACTGGTACGACACTCAGGATCGCCTGAACAAATACCCACAGTACAAAACAACCATCGATGGGCTCGACATTCACTTTCTTCACGTGAAGAGCAGCCACAAAGACGCGACACCGATCATCATGACGCACGGCTGGCCAGGCTCTATTATGGAATTCCATAAGGTCATTGAACCGCTAGCCGAACCCACAAAGTCTGGCGGCTCGCCTGAAGACGCATTCCACGTTGTCTGCCCGTCTTTACCCGGCTATGGCTTTTCAGGAAAACCCACGACCACAGGCTGGGGTGTCCCCAAAATTGCGGAGGCCTGGGATGAACTAATGATTCGCCTTGGCTACCAGAACTACTATGCCCAGGGCGGAGACTGGGGTTCCGCAGTCACCACCGCAATTGGTCTACAGAACAAAGGCCAGTGCACAGGCATACACGTCAACATGGCCAATTCAGGCGCAACAAAAGCAGCCAGGGAGAATCCTGATGAGGCCGATAAAATCGCGCTCGCGGGCGCAAAGTTTTACCAGGATTGGGACTCAGGATACTCAAAGCAGCAGAGCACCAGGCCACAAACACTCGGCTACGGCTTGGCAGATTCCCCGGTCGGACAATCCGCGTGGATTCTCGAAAAGTTTTTCCAATGGACCGATTGCAACGGCCATCCCGAGAACGTCC
>JABIVN010000389.1 GCA_018667205.1 Gammaproteobacteria bacterium
ACAAAAACAAGCGCTATTTGGATCAGGTTAACTATGCGGTACGTAACAATTTTTTTGGTCACTTTAGTCTCCTCCTGCTCTTGGTCGTGGCCATGGGGCACAAGTAGTACAGGCAATTGCCTGGATGATGGTAACTGTGAAGGTGCCAATCCGTTCGAGGAAAAACTGAAAGGGGGTACCTGGCATTGTTATGGTGTCAGTAAAAAAGAGCCTTGGGATTGCAGCCAAGAGCGGGACGAAACCAAGATCATGGCAATCGAAGACAGCCCTGAGCCATTTATGGACAGCCCTGAGCTTGCACTTATGGACAGCCCTGAGCTTGCGCTTGAAAACAGCCCTGAGCCCGCGCTAATGGACAGCCCTGAGCCAGAACTCAGCGCAGAAATGTCTTTGAATGAAAACACCTCAAGTGCCGCCGCAGTATCGAGTATGGAAGAAGCTGGCATGGAAATATCGACGCCTGCAGAAACGCCGACAGACTTACTATCAAAATATAGCAACAACAGCTATGCGATACAGTTAATTGCCCTGCGTACGCTCGACGAAGTCTCTGAGTACGCGGACGGGTTAAATCTCAACCCGCCGATGTATGTAAAGATTCGCAGTCAGGGTTCAGACTGGTACGTCGTGCTACTAGGCATCTATGAAACCAGAGCTGAAGCGGATGCGGCTTCAGAAGAATGGGCTTCGAACCACGACCCGTCAGCTAGACCCTGGGTTCGTCCCATTCATCCATTGAAAAAAGCCGCAAACCTCGTGAGCCCCTAAACATGAGCCAGCCCCACTCGCTGAAGCTAATTCCTTCAGTCGACAAGCTTCTCTCATCAGCAGAGTTTCGGAATACGATTGGAATTTATGGGCACACCCGGACAAGCCAATCTATCCGAGAATACTTGGCGGCGCTTAGATCAAAGGTGCTGCAAAACAATGCTGTTCCAATTCCTCCCTCCAAGGACATCGCAACCGCAATCACCACATCGCTAGAGGCCATTGACAGCAGTTCACTGCAACCGGTCCTTAACCTGACAGGAACAGTGTTACATACAAATCTTGGCAGGGCTGCACTGCCGGCCAGCGCTTTGACCGCTATTGCTCGCACCGCATCAGGAAACACCAACCTTGAGTTCGATCTGTCGGAAGGTAAAAGAGGCGACAGAGATGATCACGTTGAAAAGTTACTCTGTGAATTAACCGGGGCTGAGGCCATCACGGTCGTTAATAACAATGCCGCTGCGGTACTCATCTGTCTGAACACATTTGCCTTCGGTAAAGAAGTTTGCATCTCCCGCGGTGAGCTGGTCGAGATTGGCGGGTCTTTTCGTATTCCAGAGGTAATGGAAAAGTCAGGCTGCACGCTTAGGGAACTGGGCGCGACCAATAGAACACATTTGAAGGATTACGCAAACGCTGTCAATGAGCACACCGGCCTGTTGATGAAAGTACACACCAGCAACTACGAAATCAGAGGTTTTACCCAGGAAGTGAGTTACGAGGAGGTAGCAACGCTAGCGAAAGAGAGTGGCGTGCCCTCTCTTGCTGATCTTGGCAGCGGCACCCTGGTTAATCTTGAAAACTACGGGCTTGAGCACGAACCTACCGTGCAGGAAGTGCTGAAAGCGGGTACAGATGTTGTGACTTTTAGCGGCGACAAGTTGCTGGGTGGCCCCCAAAGCGGCATCATTGCCGGGCGCAAAGCCCTAATCGAACAAATCAAAAACAACCCTCTGAAACGAGCGCTTCGCGTAGACAAAATGACATTGGCGGCTCTAGCGGAAGTGTTAAAGCTTTATAAACACCCGGAGGCGCTAACTCAGGAACTTCCAACGATTAGGCATCTTGCCAGACAACCAGACGAAATCAGACGTATCGCAGAAACAGTGCTGCCAGCTTTTACAAAATCAGCTGGCGGTAAGGCGACAGTCTCCATTATTCCTAGCGCTAGTCAGATCGGCAGCGGCGCCCTTCCCCTTGATCAGTTACCTAGTTTTTCAATCCAGATCAAACCAGTCACAGAACGCGACACTGCGCTGCAGCAATTAGCCAGAGCTTTTAGAGGAATGCCCGTGCCCGTAGCAGGCAGGTTACGCGACGGTGCACTACTGTTTGATATCCGCACGCTGGATGATTGCGCATTACTCATAGATCAACTAGAGCACTTCGCCTGGCCATGATTATTGCAACCGCCGGTCACGTAGATCATGGCAAGACTTCACTGGTCAATGCGTTAACGGGTGTTAACACAGATCGCCTTAAGGAAGAGAAGCAGCGCGGTCTAACGATTGACCTTGGGTTCGCGTACAGCGACGCCGAATCTGGCGAACGGCTAGGTTTCGTTGACGTACCGGGACACACTAAATTTATTAGCAACATGCTGGCCGGAGTCTCGGCAGTTGATTGCGCTCTGTTAGTCATCGCTGCTGATGATGGCGTCATGCCGCAAACCCTAGAGCATCTTGAAATACTCAATCTACTTGGAATCGATCACGGCCTGATCGCACTCACCAAGGTCGATCGCTGCGATAAAGAGCAGATCAGTCGAACACTGGAACAAATTACTCAGGCTGTGAGCAGGACTTTCCTTAAAGAGGCCGAGGTTTACCCTGTTTCCTCGATCACAAATGAAGGCATGGAAACCCTGCAAATAGCACTTGAACTCATCGCCGATGACATCGAACACCGACGGCAAAACGGGCAATTCAGGCTGGCGATAGATCGTCGATTCAGTATCAAGGGATCTGGTGTGGTTGTTACCGGCAGTGTCTTTTCGGGGAGTATTTCCGTTGGCGACGAATTGCTCCTGATGCCACAGGCAATACCCGTACGCATTCGCAGTTTGCATACCCAGAGTCAGGAGGCAGAATCAGCCAGCGCCGGCGATCGTTGCGCTGTCAATATTTCCGGCCAGGGACTCGAACTGGAGCTTATCCATAGAGGCAACTGGCTAACGACGAACCCTGCGGTCGCAACCTCGCGGGTAGATATAGCGTTGGCGATATCACACTCGGAAACCAAACCCTTCGCCCACTGGACGCCGGTGCACATTCATAGTGCCGCAAACCACGTCACCGGCAGAGTCGCATTACTTGAAACCACAGACACAACCCGAATAGCACCAGGAGCAAAAGGCCTAGCTCAACTCGTGTTCGACCCACCCATCAATCTGTGCTTCGGTGATCGAATCATCATCAGGGACCAGGCCGCGTCAAGAACGATCGGTGGTGGCAAGGTCATTAATACAACATCGCCGAAACGCGGCAGGGCAAGACCGGAACGCATTGAACAATTACACCGGCTAAACCCGGGCAACACAAAAGAAAGCCTGACGGCGCTCATTCAGGGTGAATTGTACGGTGTCGAATTGAAAGCCCTTCGAGAGAAGTTCAATCTCACGGGCCCTGAATTAACAAGCTACCTGGATACAACCGAGTTCGACATCGTGTCAAATCAGCTGGTGATTCCTAAAGAGAGACTTGAAGCAGCCAAGGATGGCCTCATCCAGCAGCTTGAAGACTGGCACAAAGATAATCCGGGGAAATCCGGGTTGCCAAGAAACAAGATAAGACAGATGGCCAAACCCTGGCACCAGGGATTGTTTGATCGAATCATTGATGGGTTGATTACCAGCGAAGAACTTCTTCAGGATGGCAATCTGGTTCAACGACCAGGCTATGGCGTGCAACTGAGCAATAAAGAGATGCAAACGTGGCAGACAGTACTTCCGTTCCTGCAACAGGCTCTGTTAAAACCGCCCGTGCTGCACGAACTAGCCGGTGCAATATCAGCTGAACCAAAACAACTCGAAAAAATTCTTAACCAAGTCGTCAAGACAGGGTTACTAGTACGGCCAGTAAAAAACAGGTTTTTCCTACCAGAGGCGATACCGGAACTAATAAGCGCCATGACCAAGGCGGCGAATGACAAACAGCAGTTTACGGTGCAGGAATATAGAGACCAGACAGGTATCGGCAGGAATCTTAGTATTGAAATACTGGAATATTTCGACCGCCAAGGCGTCACAAGACGAATCGGCGACGTACGGCAAATCATCCGTCAAGAAATTTCATAAGGGTAAAAATGAGCGTTACTGACTTTAACCAAAAAGTGGCCGCTATTAC
Organism: Gammaproteobacteria bacterium; assembly: GCA_018667205.1. Classification (GTDB taxonomy): domain Bacteria; phylum Pseudomonadota; class Gammaproteobacteria; order Pseudomonadales; family Azotimanducaceae; genus UBA9659. The sequence continues at coordinate 4,116 of JABIVN010000389.1, forward strand.
CGGCGCTGGATCAGGTATGGGCCAATCACTCGCAGTTCTATTAGCCAGGGCAGGCTGTCACATCGCAATTTCAGACTTAAATGCTGAAGGCCTGGAAGAAACCCGCGCAATGCTGAACCCGTTGGTCAATGTATCTGTGCACGTCGTTGACGTTGCGAAGCGCGAACAGGTGGAGGCTTTCGCTGCGTCAGCTAACGCAGCGCACGGCAAGATCAACATGATCTTTAACAATGCCGGTGTGTCAGTTACCGGGCTAGCTGAAAAGATGCCGTATGAAGATATCGAATGGCTGATGAACATCAATTTCTGGGGAGTCGTTTATGGCTGCAAGTCTTTCCTACCGTTCCTGCGAGAAGCCGACGAAGCAGCGATCATTAATACTTCCAGTATATTCGGCACTATTGCCGTGCCAAGCCAATCCGCTTACAACGCATCCAAATTTGCCGTTAAAGGCTACACCTATGCATTACGCCAGGAACTGATCGACTCACACATTGGCGTCAGCTGCGTACAACCTGGAGGGGTGAAAACCAACATCGTAAATTCCTCCCGATTCATTCCAATGGACAATGAGTCAGCGACCAAGCAAGATTTGGTCGAAACATTCAGTCGTTTGG
>JABIVN010000390.1 GCA_018667205.1 Gammaproteobacteria bacterium
GAGGAGTTTGTCACAACTTTTAGAGTGCTAAACCTATATAAAATGGGGGTTTGCGAGGAACACGCTCACTCCCACTCAATAGTCGCAGGCGGTTTACTAGAAATGTCGTAGGTGACGCGGGATATGCCTTCGATCTCATTAATAATTCGCCCGCTGACCTTCTCCAGAAAATCGTAGGGAAGATGCGCCCAACGGGCTGTCATAAAATCAATAGTTTCCACCGCTCGCAACGCAATCACATACTCGTAACGCCTGGTGTCTCCGACGACGCCCACAGAGCGAACTGGCAAAAAGACTGCAAATGCCTGGCTAACCTTGTCATACAGGTCAGCCGTTCTAAGCTCTTCAAGAAAGATATGGTCTGCACGCCGAAGCAGATCGGCATACTCTTTCTTAACCTCGCCCAGGATTCTGACCCCCAGCCCGGGCCCTGGAAACGGATGACGAAACACCATTTCGTTAGACAACCCAAGCTCTAGACCGATCTTACGGACTTCATCCTTGAACAGCTCACGAAGTGGCTCCACCAGCTTTAACTTCATATAGTCCGGCAATCCACCAACATTGTGATGTGATTTAATGACATGAGCTTTGCCACCCTTGAGCCCTGCTGATTCAATGACATCAGGGTAGATAGTGCCCTGCGCTAAAAATTCAACACCGGGAATTCTAGAGGCTTGCTCGTCGAAGATATCAATGAACGTGTTGCCAATGACTTTCCGCTTTTCCTCAGGGTCAGTCACCCCCGCTAATCTGGCCAGGAACTTGTTCTCCGCTGGGACAGTGATCATATTCAGGGCAAAGCTATTCTGGGTCCCCTGGCCCATCATCGCGTTGACCTGAGCTGACTCGTCCCTGCGTAACAGGCCATTATCGACGAACACACAGGTGAGCTGATCGCCAATAGCACGCGCAAGCAGTGCCGCTAGAACAGAAGAGTCAACACCACCCGACAATCCAAGGATCACCTTGGCAGTGCCTACCTGCTCGCGGACCTGGGTAATGATGTCATCAACGATATTGCTGGGTGTCCAAAGCGCCTGACACCCGCAAACTACTTTTATAAAGCGATCAAGTAATGCAGCACCCTGCAGGGTGTGATTCACTTCTGGGTGAAACTGGAGACCATAAAAGCCTCTTTTTTCATCAGCCATTGCTGCGATATCAGTATTGTCACTGCGGCCGATAACGGAAAATCCCGGTGGCGCCTTAACCACTTTGTCCCCATGGCTCATCCACACTTCCAGGTATGGGTCTACAGAGCCGCCATCGCTGAGCTCCGAGATCAAGGCGGAATCCGACATTACTTCAACCCGGGCGTAGCCAAACTCACGTTTGTTAGATTCCGCTACTTCGCCGCCCAGTTGTTTGGCCATCGTTTGCATGCCATAACAGATGCCAAGAACGGGTACCCCAAGCTCGAAAACATATGCCGGCGCGGCCAGAGTTTCTGACTCAGACTTTAGCTCAGTGACGGACTCAGGACCACCTGACAGAATGATCCCCATAGGTGAAAATTTTCGGGCTATCCCTTCCTTCAAGTCGAAGGGGCGTATTTCGCAATAGACCCCTGTTTCACGAAGACGACGAGCAATCAGTTGGGTGTACTGGGAACCAAAATCAAGAATCAGGATTTTTTCCTGATGAATATCAGGGTTTGACGACATGTTATTTTCTGACAAATAGTAAGCGGAGATTATACATCGTCGGAGGCCTAAATGATGCCGTTCAGGTAATATGCACTGATGGAAAGATCGAACCGACAAGTAATTACCGTCTCGGATCTCAATCGAGATGCGAAACGGCTGCTGGAATCAGAATTCCCAATTCTTCATGTAGAGGGAGAGATATCGAACCTGGCCCAACCAGGCTCAGGCCACTGGTATTTCACGCTGAAAGACGACAGGGCGCAAATACGCTGCGCGATGTTTAAGAATCGCAACCACATGGTTCGGTTTAAACCACGCAATGGCCAGAAAATTGTAGTTCGCGGTCGGATTACCCTTTACGAAGGCCGCGGTGAGTTCCAGATGATCGCAGAGTTTCTTGAGGACTCAGGGGATGGCGCGCTGCGCCGAGCGTTCGAGAAACTAAAGGCCTCTCTACAAATCGAAGGGTTGTTTGATCAAGCGAAAAAGAAGCCCTTACCTAACTTGCCGGAACATATCGCGATCATCACCTCGCCCACCGGCGCGGCGGTCCGCGATGTTATCTCTGTGATGCAGCGCCGTTTCCCCGCTATTAGGATCAGCATAATTCCGGTTCAGGTGCAGGGAGATCAATCAGTTCGACAAATAGTTGCTGCACTGCAAACGGCTAATCAACTTTCCGTCGAGCACCAACCAGCACCCTTTGACCTGATCCTTCTCACCCGCGGCGGTGGCTCTCTTGAAGACCTCTGGTCGTTTAATACCGAACCGGTTGCCCGAGCCATCGCTGCAAGTCACTTACCTGTCGTGTGCGCAGTGGGCCACGAATCAGACTTTTCGATCGCCGATTTTGTTGCAGATCTCAGGGCTCCAACGCCATCCGCGGCGGCCGAACTCATCACACCGGATGGCGATGTTCTGCTTGATGGTTTTAATATGCTCGCCCGGCGCCTAAAGCAGTTAGTGGACCAACACCTGGCGAACGGTGCAAGAGACATCCTGCATCTGCAGAAACGACTACGGCATCCGCGCGCCCATTTGGAAGAACTAGCACAACGCCTGGATGAGTTGGAGCGTCGACTGATAAGTAACGTCAAAAATCAGCTGGAACGACAGCGGTCACGAATAGACCGGCACAAACTCACATCGCCGCAAACAACCATCGACGCAAGCAGCGTAAGACTTGGATACCTAAAAGAAAAGCTCATTGACCGTTCGCAATCCGCGATCAGAGCCCGGTCAGATCAGCTGGCGAACTTCACAGTAAGGTTAGACGCACTGAGCCCGCTGGCTACATTGCAGCGTGGTTATGCCATTGTTTCATCACAGACCGATGAACACATTGTCACCAGTTCACAGGATCTAAAGCCGGGTGATCGTATTCGAGCGAGGCTGAAAAGCGGCGCGGTTATCGCCGAAGTACAGTCGATTGAAGTACCGCCGATTGAAGTACCGTCGATTGAAGTACCGTCCAGTGAATGAAAAAAAATCAGGTGCCAACCAGTCATGAGGAATCAAGATTGTTCGATAAAGTATCTGGTGCTGGTGCTATTAGCACTGTGCCAACCGGCAATCGGCCTGCCTGAGCACGACCCCGTGCCCGGCGGCATCGCCCTGGTACCGGTGAACTCCGACACTAATGCACTATTTGACGGTCGCCGCGTGATGATCTCTGAGTCTGAAGGGGCCTATGTCGCCGTCGTTGGCATACCACTTTCGCATTCACCCGGCGCTTTTTATCTGGACACGGCAGAAGGCAAGGTACAATTTAAGGTAAAAGAAAAACAGTATGAGGAACAACGTTTAACCATACAGAACAAACGCAAGGTCAATCCCTACGCTCAGGATATGGAACGGATAACCCGAGAACGCGCAGAGATGGACACCGCGTTTAACCATTTCAGACCGGTCAAAAGACCCGACACAGACTTTGATTTACCAACAGAAGGCATTGTGTCCAGCTCCTTTGGTTTAAGACGAATACTAAACGACCAACCCCGGAGCCCCCACAGCGGTCTGGATATCGCAGCCAGCGAAGGCACCCGCATCAGGTCACCTGCTGCAGGCATCATTGTCGCCACCGGTGACTACTTCTTTAATGGCAATACCGTACTGATTGATCATGGCCAGGGGCTCATCACGATGTACTGCCACATGAGCAGCATTCGGGTCGAGGTCGGCCAAGCTGTCAATAAGGGGCAATATATAGGGGATGTTGGTATGACAGGGAGAGTTACCGGTGCTCACCTTCACTGGGGTGTCAGCCTGAACAACGCGCGAGTCAATCCTGGCTTGTTCCTAAATCAGGCATCCACGCCCTAGGTTTTCTTCTTGCCCTTCTTCTTGTCTTTCTTGATGTGAGAATTCATCCGCTTACGACTATCGAGCTGTCGGTCAGTCAGTTTTTTATCACGACCTTTAAACGGGTTTTCAGCTGTTCGAAACTCCATACGAAGCGGCGTTCCTTTCAACTTTAACGCGTCAACAAACTGGTGCATTAGATACCGCTTATAGGCTTCCGGAACTTTGTCGGTCTGGTTCCCATGGACGATAATAATTGGTGGGTTATTACCACCAAGGTGCGCATACCGGAGTTTAATGCGCCGGCCATTTACCAGTGGCGGTTGATGATTGAAGATTGCACGCGCAAGAATCTCGTTTAGCCTGGATGTCGGTACTTTCAGTGTTGCGGAAGCATAGGCCTGATGGATCGAATCATAAAGGTGTCCCACTCCGCTACCATGAAGCGCCGAAATATAATGCATCTTCGCGAAATCGATAAAAGTAAGTCGTCGATCTAACTCAGATCTAACCTGGTCCTTCTGATCCTGGCTCGTTCCATCCCATTTGTTGATCGCGATCACCAAGGCTCGCCCAGCATCCAGCACATGACCCAACAGATGCAGATCCTGATCTACGATACCCACCTGAGCATCAACCATCAGAATGACAACATGCGCATCCGAAATCGCCTCAAGCGTTTTGATAATCGAAAAAGTTTCGATCTTTTCGGTGACCTTTCCCCTGCGCCGAACGCCTGCTGTATCAATGATGGTGTAGGGTTTACCTTCACGCTCATAGGGAATGTAGATACTGTCCCTTGTGGTACCAGCCTCATCAAAAACAACAACCCTGTCTTCACCGAGCAACCGATTGACCAGCGTGGATTTACCAACATTAGGGCGGCCAACAACGGCTATCTTAATGCCGGCTGCTTCCCCACTGCTGGTTCCAGCATCCTCAGATTGCAGTCTTGGTTTAATTTCTTCGTCCAGGAGCTGCCCAACACCGATGCCATTGCTTGCCGAAATGAATTTCGGCTCGCCAATACCTAGCGCATAAAACTCTGCAGCCACAAAATCGGCGTTCTGGCCATCAATCTTGTTGGCTACCAGCAGTGTCGGAATTTCGTTCTGGCGGAGCATCGCTGCAATATTTTCATCCCCTGCGGCTCGCCCATCTTTTGCATCAACCAGGAATAACACCAAGTCAGCCTCAGCAATCGCCTGTTTGGCCTGATCCGCCATAGGCACATCGATACCATTTTCGTCGCCGGAAAGGCCGCCGGTATCGACGACGATATAGGGGAAGTCACCCATCGCGCCTTTACCGTACTGTCGGTCACGGGTAAGCCCGGGAAAGCTGGCTACCAGCGCATCCCGAGTCCGAGTTAATCTATTGAATAGCGTTGATTTACCAACATTTGGTCGGCCCACCAGCGCAATAACAGGTAGCATATTGTTTGCCTATCGAATTTCCAGGACGAAAAGGCTGCCCTTATTACTCATGGCATACAGACGCCCGCCTTCCGCTACAACGCCCGATCTAACACCAGCCCCATCAATCTTGCGACGCCCTACAAATCTGCCGTCAGACTGTGCCATCAAATGAAGATACCCTTCAAAGTCCGCAAACGCGATGTAACTCCCCATTGCGACTGGCGCCGTAATATCACGATGCAACAAAGCATCAACTCGCCAAACCTCCCGGCCATTATCAGCATTATGTGCACTGATCTGACTATCGCTACTCGCAAGGTAGACATTACCAAACCCCGTCCCAACACCTGACACGCTGGACGCTTCTTCTGACCA